>CAYMER010000001.1:0-5613 GCA_964389345.1 uncultured bacterium
GGATCCCCAAATCGCGGCTGCGATGGGGCAGGACCCGAACGCGCAGGATCAGTCCGGGATTGCGCAGGCGCTTCCCGCATTGGGGCAGGCGCTTATGCAGAAATTCGGGGGCGGTGGCGGGGAGGATACGAGTGGCCAAAACCAGTAAAATTCCAGAAGGAACCCGGGCGATTTTTTTTGACGCAGGGGGGACGCTTTTTCGTCCGTTTCCCTCCGTGGGACATTATTACAGCGCCGTTGCGGCGAAGCATGGCTGTAAAGTGGGCGCGGAAGAAATCGAGGCGGCGTTCCGCCGTGTGTGGAGCGATCACGACGGGATCGGCGATCTCCGGAGCCACTCGAATGAAAAGATTGAGAAGGAATTCTGGCGCAAGATTGTGACAGCGGTCTTCAGGGATTTTAAGGGGCTCCGGGCGTTCGATCCTTTTTTCGATGAACTCCATGATCTTTTTGCAGAACCCGATGTCTGGAAACTTTATCCGGAAGTGGGGGAAGTGCTCCGATCGCTTAAAGAACAAAAATTCATTCTCGGGATGGTGTCGAATTGGGACAGCCGTCTTTTGAAATTGTGCGAAGGCCTCGGGATCGACCGGTATTTTGATTTCAAAGTCATCTCGGCCGTTTTCGGCGCGGCCAAACCAAACCCGAAGATCTTTGAGGAAGCCTTAAAGCAGGCGAATGTTCCGGCGGGTGAGGCCGTTCATGTGGGCGACAGTCTGGAGGACGATGTTCGCGGCGCGCATCTGGCCGGCATCAAGTCGATCTGGCTCGATCGCTCGGATCGCCACGCGACTTTAACGAAAGACCATCAAGATTTCGTGACCGCAATCAAAGATCTAAGGGAGCTTCTTTAGCTCATAGCTTCAAGCTATCAGCTGTAAGCTATGGGCTTAAGAGAAAGAGTGAATGATGGAAACGAAAAATATATTAGTGCTAGACGTTGAGACGCAGAAATCGTTCAAGGAGATCGGGAAGTCGAAGGCGATGAGCCTCTCGAAACTCAAGGTCTCGGTGGTTTGTACCTACGATTATCTGACGGGCGAGTATTCGTCTTACGAGGAAAAAGATATGGTGAAATTCGAACAGAGACTCCAGACCGCAGATCTCTTGATCGGGTTTAACATCCGGCGCTTTGACATGGCGGTGCTCCAGCCGTATCTTTTTAAAACGGTCAATCAATTTCCCGTGTTGGACCTTCTGGACGAGATCGAGCGGGTGCGCGGACACAGGGCGAGCCTTGACAGCGTGGCACGCGCGACGCTCAAGGAAGGGAAGTCCGGCGACGGGGCGGAAGCCTTGGTGCTTTTTAAAGAAGGCCGGATGGAGGAACTCAAGAAGTATTGTCTAGATGACGTTCGTCTTACCAAAGAAATTTATGAGCATGGTTGTCGCGAAGGGAAGATCTATTTTACTTCGACCTGGGATTTCAAGACCTACGAGATCCCGGTGAACTGGAAGCAGGCGACCGGAGAATTTCTGGAGAAGAAGACCACGCCCAAAACCGATTTTCCAACAAGTTTGTTCTGAGACATTTCATGCTGTCATTCCCGCGAAAGCGGGAATCCAGAGACTAGATTCCCGATTAAAGCCTTCGGGAATGACAAGCAGAAAAGGCTAACAATGGATGACACAACGACATACGACCTACGATATACGACATGCGAAAGTAGGAGAAAATGACCGAACTTAGCCAGTCACCTTTTATTTTCATAAGTGTTTTCTTCCTCGGACTTGGCCTCAACCTGACGCCATGCGTCTATCCCATGCTCTCCATCACGATCTCGCTTTTCAGGGGATCTGAACATGAACCTCACTCCCGTGCATTTGTAAAGGCTCTGGCGTATGTGCTTGGTATGGTGACCATGTACAGCGTCCTCGGACTTGCGGCAGCTATGACCGGGAGTTTTTTCGGCGAATGGCTCCGGAATTTCTGGGTGCAGCTCACAACGGGGATCCTGGTCATCGGCCTCGCGTTCAGCATGCTCGGGCTTTACCAATTCCGGCTCCCCTCGTGGCTCGTGCCGCCCCATCAAGGAGCGGCCAAGGGCGCCCTTCTTAGCTTTTTTGTTTCAGGGCTTTTGGTGGGGATCGTTGCGGCACCGTGCATGGGCCCTGCGGTGCTGGTGCTTCTGGCGTTTGTGAGCGTGCAGCAGAACATGGTCTTCGGTTTTTCTCTCTTCTTCGTCATGGCGCTCGGACTCGGGCTTCCGTATCTTGTGCTCGGAACCTATTCGGGGCTTCTTAGAAAACTTCCAAAGTCGGGGGCGTGGCTTGTCTGGTTCGAGCGTCTGATGGGTGTGGTGCTTCTGACGTTCGGGATCTTTTATGTCGCAATCGCCTTCAAGTGGCCGTTCCTGAAATGGATCGTTCCGGGGGCGTTTGTGGCGGGCGGTTTTTATCTCGGGTGGATCGAGCGCTCCGCTCGGCTTGCGAAAAAATTTCTTGCGTTTCAATGGATCCTGGGGGCCTTTGCCGTAGCGATCGGCCTTTTCTTTTTTTTCACACCTAAAAGCGGCATGGTGTGGGAAAAATATCACACCGGAATTCTTGGTGAAGCCAGCGCTTTGGGGCAACCCGTGATCCTCGATTTTTACGCGGACTGGTGCATCCCGTGTCACGAACTCGACCAGTTCACGTATTCGGATCCCAGGGTCATTGCGATGCTGAAAGATTTTCGCAAGATCAAGGTCGATGCTACTTCTGAGGATACGGACGAGATCCGTGAGGTGATACGTCAATTCGATGTCTTCGGTGTTCCGACGATCATTTTTCTGGATGAGAAGGGGCTGGAGGTTTCAAATCTTCGCATGAATGGTTTTGTTCCTCCGGAAGAATTCGTGAGAGCCGTTCGCTCTTCCGTGTTGGGGAATATACACGACGGGGACAGTCATTTTTCGTAAAAAAATGACCGTCCCCGTCTTTATGGTGCATTTCCAAGTTCTTTGATACAATACACCAATTCATACACGCCGAACCTCTGAGAAACTGTCAAAAATGAAAATTCTCCAGCGTTACGTCCTTAAGGAACTGTTGCTGCCGTGCCTCCTTTGCTTCACGGTCCTCAGCTTTATTTTTATGGCGGGGTATCTCGTGAAAGCGGCGGATATGATCATCGGTCGCGGGGTTCCGTTCACGCAGACGCTCTACGTGATGCTGCTTATCATACCCTCAATTGTCAGCTATACAGCACCCATGAGCCTTCTGACGGGTATCTTGATCGTGTTCGGGAGTTTTTCCCAACACAATGAATTTCGCGCTATGAAAGCCTCCGGGGTGCATCCGTTGAGGTTCATGATGCCGCCGCTTATTCTGGGTTTTGCGCTCAGCATTCTCATGTTTGTTTTTAATGATCAGGTCGGACCGCCTGCCCGCTATGAACTGCGCCGCGCGACCAAAAGGATGATCATGCAGCATCCAATGGCGCTGATCGAGCCGGGCCGTTTTGTGAGAATCAGTCCCAGCATTCTTTTTCTCGCGAAACGCGTCGAGGGGAGCGACATGAAGGATATCGTGGCTCATGAGGGCGTGGATTCGGAAAATCCCGTGAGGACAATCGTTGCGGAAAGCGGCAAGATCGTGATGGATTCAAATAGCGGACAGCTGGAAGTCCAGCTTTTTAACGGGAGCATCTCAGAATCGCAGGATAAGGGGATCCAGTCCGTTCAGTTCAAGACCTACAAGTTCCCGACGATGGATGAAAATGATATTCGTAACATGGGCAAGAAGAAAAAAGACATGACTTTGGCCGAGATCCTCGTTGATATCTCGGAAAAGGAGGGAAAAGTCGGAAAAAAAGAACGACGCGATCTCTGGACAGTCTTCCATCAGAGGATCGCGTTCGCTTTTGGATCGCTGGTGTTCGTTTTTATCGGTATTCCGATTGCGACGATCGTCAGGCGCGGGGAAGTGGTGATCAGTTTCGGGATCTCCATGGCCGCGACAAGCGTTTATTACATTCTTTTTGCTATCGCCCAGAGCCTCGCGGCACGAGGCGGTCTGCCGCCTATGATCAGTCTTTGGCTCCCGAACATAATTTTGCTCGGGGTCGGGATGATCCTTCTCCGCAAAGCCATTCTCTCTTGAGTGATCAGCGATAAGTTTCGGAATGTTCTTGCGTTTTAAATCCGAAGGGCTGAGCACCAAACCCTAAGCACTAAACTCTAAATCCAAAATAAGTCCAAAGTTCCAACCCCAAAATCCAAAAGAGGTTCGGTTTTTTGAAATTCAAGTTTATTTAGAGTTTAGGGTTTTGAATTTAGAGTTTATGATCCGGGGTTTTAAAAGGACAAACATTAGAAGGTTTGTATTTGTCCGCTTAGCATCTTATTTTGAGGTAATTTTTAACCCGGGTCTTCCAGCCGCCGAGGCGTTTAGAGCAATCTTTTTCGGGCGGGGCGTTCTTGACCCTGTTCTCCAGGACCTTTTTTGCCGCCCGGACGAATTCTTTTAGCGCGTCTTCTTTTTTTTCGGGAGTTCTCATTTCTTCCAGAACCTGAAGCAGTCCCCAGCCTTGTCCCAGCGATCGTTCGGTTTCAAGGATGCCTTCTCCTTTAAAATTCACATAATCGATCAAAGCGAACATTCCCTTGGGAGCCTCCGAGATCTCTTTAAATTTCAGTTCGATCCCGGGACGTTTCTCCTCCGGAGCCGCCGCGAGCATCCTGGGAATTATCCCATTCATCCTGAGAATAATAAATTGGGTTTGGAATCCTTGGGTTTGGTCCAGGAAATTCTTGAGAGCGGTCATGCGTTCGCTTGAAAGGTCGTTTAAGAACTCTTCGCGGTTTTGCCACGGGGCCTCCCGCGCCGGCAAGGCCTTGATCCATGCGGGGATTGCTATTTTTTGAGTTTCCAGAAAAGAAAGAAATTCCGGGAACAGGGCCTGGTAAGGGTCTTTCTTTCCTCGGGGGTACCAGATGAAGTGCCCAAGTCCGAACGAGGGAAAATCCTCATCGGCATTCCAGGTGACCATTCGTTCGACGCGGCCCGAACATTCATTGAAGAAGATCATTTTCTGAAGGCAGTCCAGTTCATCCGCGGTCATTGGGGCGTCCTCGGGCTGGGCGAAGAGACCGGGTATGAAAAGAATCCAGAAGAGCAAGAACCCCAACGCGGATGATTTCATAATCTCCCCTGCAACGATCTCTTCAGGATTAACAAAAAATATTTTTGAATGCTTGAGGGATTTTAACGGTGTGGTCTTCGAAATGCAATCGAAGAGTCAAAGAAAAGAGGCTAGATCTTTAGAAGACGGCAAAGATCAGCGGGGGTTCTGATGAAAAAATCGGGTTTGACGGACTCGAGTTCTTTGGTGGCCTGGAAGGGGTTGGAGGCGAGCATCGGAAAAGCGACGGAACGGATCGAAAGTGAGGATTTCGCGCGGTTTGCGGCGAGAACGTCATCCGGAAGATCGCCCACATAGAGGAATTTCTTTTTGGCGCCGAGGGCCTGCGCGGTTTTGAGAATGGAAAAAGGATGGGGTTTGCGCAGGGATTCTTTCTTCTCCCGTTCTTCTTTTTTGACGTCATCCATGGTGGTTATGGCGTCAAAGAGGTCGGCAATGCCGAAATGTTTGAGCGCATGGGAGGCCTCGTAAAGCGGGCGGCCGGTGGC
>CAYMER010000002.1:0-2660 GCA_964389345.1 uncultured bacterium
ATCGATAAAGACAAGGTCGCCGAAGTTACTCATTTTTACGTTTCTCGCCCGTTCGGAGACCCTTCTCTTTTGATCCCTTGGGAAAAGATCCAATCCATTTCCTTCAGGGGGATCCTGGTAGACATTGAAGAGATGAAAAAATATGAAGTCTCTCCCCCGGAAAATTCGATCCTCCTGAAAGATTACATCCTGGATAAAAAGGTCCTGGACATCGAAGACCGCGAAGTCGAGGTTGTTTACGACGTCCGGATGGTGATCCGGAACAAAAAATTCTACATCAGCGGCGTAGATCTCAGCCGTTATGGTTTCTTGAGAAGAATCGGACTCAAGGGATTCGCTAACTTGATCCACAGCCTCGCTTTCTCGATCGGCGCGCGAAGTCTCTACTCGGAAAGAATGAAGGGCTTCGCCAATTTTCTTTACGGTCTTGCCAACAAGGTCAAGGATCGGACGCTTCCCTGGACCTACATCCAACCCCTGGAACAGATCAGCAGTTTCAAAGGAGATGTAAAACTGAAGGTCCTTAAAGAAAAACTTTCTGAAATGCCTCCGGTGGACCTCGCGGATATTCTGGAGGAGCTGGATCACGATCAGCGCGTGACGCTCTTTGACCAATTGGATCCGGAGCATGCCTCGGACACTCTCGAAGAGATCGATCCGAACGTCCAGCGGGCTCTGGTCTCGTCGATCAAGAAAGAAAAGGCGGCTCAGCTTATCAATGATATGACGCCGGGACAGGCCGCGGACATTTTATCCGTTCTTCCGTGGTCGGAGGCCAATGTGATTCTCAAATTGCTCAAACGGGAACACGCGACCAAGATCAAAGCCATTCTGGACCGCCAGGATGAGAGAGCGGCAAATTACGCCACCATGGATATTCTGAAATTCCCGCCGGAAAAAACCGCGACCGAGACCCGGAAAGATTTCCAAACATTGGCCCGCGGCAAAAACGCAGTCTTGTATCTCTATGTCATCAATGATCAGGACGAATTGCTGGGCATCATCGAGCTCAAGGAACTGTTGATGGCAGATGACAATGCTCTTCTAAAAGACATCATGAACGATCAGATCGTCGCCCTGGAACCCGAAAGCACGCTCAAGGAAGCCTCGGCCATGTTCTCCCGCTATCATTTCCTGGCACTCCCGATCCTTGACGAACGGAAAAAGATCCTCGGGGTCGTTCTCTACCGGGACGTTATGAATTTGAAACACCGATTCATCAAATAAACGTTCCCCGTTCCCTTTTCCCCGAGAGGTTCCGCACGCTTTAATCCCTTTCCCGCTCATTCTGTTTACGCTACAATTCCTTCCGTCAGTTATCATCTCGAGAAGGAGGATCTATGGATTTGAAAGTTTTTGTGGCAACCTTAAGTGCTATCTTTTTCGCAGAGCTTGCGGACAAGACCCAGCTCGTGGGGATCACCATGGCCGCCAAAACCGGGAAGCCTTTTTCCGTATTCCTGGGTTCGATCGCGGGCTACGCTCTCGTGACGCTGATCTCCGTCATTCTCGGAACTCTCCTGGCAAAATACGTTAAGCCGGAGTTTATTCGTTATGGCGGCGCCACAGCGTTCGTCGTTATCGGGATGTTGATGTTCTTGAATAAAATCTAGCGCAAAGTCCGTAGCGCAAGGCGCAAGGTCCATCGACTTTGCGCTTTGAGCTTTGTGCTTTGTGCCATAAAAGGGAGTGCTCCATGGCCAAAAAAGCGAAAAAAGCGGCAAAAAAGAAGACGAAGAAGGCAGCCAAAAAATCCAGCTGCGGTTGCTGCTGCAGCTAATCGTTTAAAATCAACCCCCGGGATTGAACCATTCCAACCCCGGGGGTTGGATCACGACCGTCAAATGACAAAATCCCCTTTCACGCACTGCCCGATCCTCTTTGAGGATACGGATCTGCTTGTGATTAACAAGCCGGAAGGCGTTCTCTCGCACCCAAATCCCGGAACCAAAAACCTCGCCGCATTCGAAGGTCTTTATGATCTTGGAGACCGGCGGTTTCAAACACCGCAAGGCCCGCTTTGGCTCGTCCATCGCCTGGACCAAGACACCTCCGGAGTGCTTCTCGCCGCGAAGAATAAGAAAAGTGCTTTGGCCTGCCGGAACGCTTTCGAGGAAAGAGCGGTCAAAAAAAGCTACATCGCCCTTGTTTCACGGCGTCCGATGCCCCCTCACGGGATATGGCGCGATACGCTCATGGAACAACGCTCCGGCGGCAGCATTCGCTCTTGCATCAATTATGCGGGAAAACCCAATGCTTTTTTGAATTACAAAATGAAAGAATGCTTTCCAAAATTCAATCTGTCGCTTCTGGAGATCGAGCTCTTAACGGGAAAAACGCATCAAATCCGCGTGCAATCGGCTTATCGCGGCCACCCCGTCGCCGGTGACCGGATCTATGGAAATTTTACCCTCAATAAAGAATTGAAGGCGGCTCTTGATCTTCGCCGGATGTTCCTTCACGCGTGGCGCCTTGTACTCCCGCATCCGATCTCGGGGAGATCTCTTACCGTGGAAGCCCCATTGCCCGATGATCTGGAACAATGTCTTGTTTTAGCCGGCAACGCACAACGCACAACGCCTGCCTACCGGCAAGGCAGGCGCAACGAAAGACGAGCACGTTGAGCGTCGAACGTTGCACGTTGTGCGCGTTTTTATGAA
>CAYMER010000003.1:0-5459 GCA_964389345.1 uncultured bacterium
GTTAATACAAAAACTCAATGACTATTGGGCCAAGCAGGGCTGTCTTGTCATGCAGCCTTATGACCTCGAAGTTGGCGCCGGTACATTTTCCCCGAATACGTTTCTTCGCGCCCTGGGTCCCGAGCCCTGGAAAGCCGCGTATGTGGAACCTTCCAGGAGACCCACGGACGGTCGCTATGGTGAAAACCCCCACAGGACTCAGCACTATTATCAGTATCAGGTCATTCTGAAGCCGTCCCCGGGGGATCCTCAGGAACTTTATCTGAACAGCCTCCGCGCGGTCGGCATTGACCCGCTTTCTCATGACATCCGTTTTGTGGAAGACGATTGGGAATCTCCGACGCTTGGTGCGTGGGGACTTGGTTGGGAAGTGTGGCTCGACAGTCTTGAGATCACGCAGTTCACTTATTTCCAGCAATGCGGCTCGATCGATCTTGATGTCGTCTCATGCGAGATCACCTACGGTCTTGAACGTATCGCGATGTTCCTCCAGCAAAAAGATTCCCTCTTCGATATCCAGTGGAATGACAAGGTGACGTACGGCGATGTCCATCTGCAAGGCGAAAAAGAATTCTCGAAATTCAATTTCGAAGGGTCCGACCCCGAAATCTACCGTCGCCATTTCGAAGATTATGAAAAACAGGCCACGCGTCTGCTCGAAGGCGGGATGGTTCTTCCGGCCTATGATTGTTGTCTAAAAACCTCGCATATTTTTAATCTTCTAGATGCCCGGGGCGCTGTCAGCGTGAACGAGCGGCCGCGTTATATTGCCCGTGTCCGTGCCTTGGCCCGCCGCTGTGCAGAGGGTTATCTTGAAAGCCGCAAAACCCAGAATTTTCCTTTGATAAAGAAAAAATAGACTATGCCAAATCTTCTTATTGAAATCGGTGTCGAAGAGTTGCCGGTCGGAGCGCTGGACGTCATTTATGACGAGCTGGCGGTTAAGACGCGCCAAAAGCTGGTGGATGAGCGCATCGCTTTCGCGGAAGTGAAGGTAGAGGCCACGCCACGGCGCATTGCGCTTTTCGTCCAGGGCATTGCCACAATGCAACCTGACCGGGAGCTCGAGATCTCAGGCCCTTCTCACGAAAAATGCTACGATGCGCAGGGGAAACCCACGGCGGTGCTTCAAGGTTTTCTTAAAAGCAAACAATCCACGGAAAAAGATATCGAAGTTCACGAAACGCCCAAGGGGAAATTCATCTTTCTGAAGAAAAAAGAAAAAGGCATGGCTGTGGCGGTGCTTCTTCCGGGCCTCATGCAAGGGCTTCTTGCATCCCTTTCTTTCCCCAAGCTCATGCGGTGGGAAGCTTCCGGGTTCCGCTTTCCGCGTCCCATCCGGTGGCTTGTCGCCCTGATGGACGCCAAAAAGATACCGATGGTGCTCGCGGGGGTGAAGTCCGGCAACAAAAGTTTCGGGCATCGCTTTCTTTCGTCGCGGAGTTTCACGATCCCGAAGGCTGATTGGAAGGCTTATGTCGCACTTCTGAAAAAGCAGCATGTCCATTTACCGCTTGAGACCCGCGAGGCCCTGGTTCGCGGGGCTCTCAAAAACCGTTTCGGACAAAAACAAAACGACGAAGAATTAGCGCACATGAACGCCCAACTGGTGGAAGAACCTTTCTTTCTGCAGGGGACTTTCTCGCAGGAATATATCGAGCTCCCGGCCGAAGTGCTCGCCAGCTGTATGAAAAAGAACCAAAAAGTTTTTGCCTGCTATGACGCGAAAGGGAAGCTCAAGAACGGATTCGTAGCCGTGATGAACGGCAAGCGTAACGGTCTCGCGAAGATTCGTGCCGATTATGAGAATGTCCTGGACTCCCGTCTCAAGGATGCCCGCTATTTCTACGAAATGGACACGAAAGAGTCGTTTGAAAAGAAAAAGCCCAAGCTCGCCGAACTCGTTTATCTCGGGAAGCTCGGTTCCGTGCTCGATAAGACCGAGCGGCTTGAAAAGATGGCTGCAGAGTTCGCCCAGGCGGCAGGGCATAAGGATCTCGCAGCGGACCTTGCCCGTGTTGCGACACTTTCCAAGATCGATCTTGTGACTCATCTTGTTTATGAAATGCCGGAGCTGCAGGGCATCGTGGGGGGGGAATACGCCCGTGAGGCCAAAGAAAAAGAAGAGATCGCGCTCGCCATCGGTACCCAGTATTTGCCCAGGAATCTCACCGAGGACCATCAGAAGGTCAGGAATTCGATGAGCCTTCTCGGAGCGCTCTTCGGGATCATGGATCGTTTGGACCTTTTGACCGGGGCTTTGGGCTCGGGAATTGAGCCCACGGGAAGTCAGGATCCTTTCGCGCTGCGCCGGGCCGGCGGTGTTATCGTGAAGCTTGTCCGCGCATTCGGGCTGTCGTTTTCTTTAGGAAAAGTCCTCGAATCGGACATCAAGCTTTATGGCGAAAAACTGACCAAGCGGGACGGTCTGAAACCAAGGCTTCTGAAATTTCTCCAGGAGCGAGTTTCTTTTGAGCTTGGCGTGAAGCCCGGGATTCGGTCTTATGAAATTTTGCAGGCGATCATGCGTTCATCTTTTGAGGATATCGCGGACGTGTTCGAAAGGTTCGATGTCTTGACCGGGATGGATCAGAAAATTGTAATCAAGGCGGCCAAGGTGATCCAGCGTACGGCCAATATGCTGAAAGGTTATGATAAAACGCCTGGTGAACCGAAGGAGGAGCTTTTAGTCGATGCCGAGGAGAAGAAACTTTTTGAGTTGGTCCGGACGAGAATGAAAGAGGTTGTCGAACCTCTTGAAAAAGGGGACTATGAAAAGGCAACGCGGCTTTTTGCGGATCTTTTTTCGGTGCCGCTGAATGATTTTTTTGACCGTGTTTTGGTGAATGCGGAGGACGCGGTTTTGCGCGAGAACCGGATGGCGCTTGTCGCAAAGGTCAGCTGTCTTTATACTGCCAAGATCGCCGACCTTTCGACCCTATCCAGGATTGACGAAGAGTGATATAATCCGCGCTCTTCCACCCCGCCTTTGTCGCGGCGGGATGATAAGTAGTAGGACCAGACCTCTTTTGAGCGCCCATCCTGATATCAGGGACAGGTTTGGAAAAGCGAAGAAGACCTGTCCCTTAGGTTTGATCGCCGGATAGATTCCAAGATCCCTGGAGGTCCTTCAGAGGATAATTTTTGTCGTAATTCATCAAATCAACACGAAGTAAAAAGGAGCTGTTATGAGTACTGCAACATGCAGGAAATCATCAAAATCCAAGTCTAAATCCAAATGCGCAAAATACGTTTATTTCTTCGGCAATGGTAAGGCTGAAGGGGACGCCAAGATGAAAGAAATTCTGGGAGGTAAGGGCGCGAACCTCGCGGAAATGACAAATATCGGCATTCCTGTTCCGGCCGGTTTTACGATCACGACCGAAACTTGCGATCTTTATAATAAGAACGGAAAGAAATGGCCCGCGGGTCTTGAAGAACAGGTTCGCGCGAATGTCGCCAAGCTCGAAAAAGCCATGGGACTTAAGCTCGGGGACCGGAATAATCCCCTCCTCGTTTCCATTCGCTCAGGCGCTGCGGCGTCGATGCCGGGCATGATGGACACCGTGCTCAATCTCGGCCTGAATGCTGAAGTGGTGCAGGGTCTGATCGTGAAGACGGAGAACGAGCGTTTCGCGTGGGATTCCTACCGCCGTTTCATCCAAATGTTCGGGGACGTCGTGATGGAAGTGCCGCACGATGATTTTGAACATGTGCTGGAAAAGAAAAAGCAGCAGGTCGGTGCAAAGTCAGACACCGAGCTTAATGCCAATGACCTGAAGGACGTAGTCCGTCAGTACAAGAAGATCTATCTGGATCATACGAAGGAAGAATTCCCGCAAGATCCTTTCGAACAGCTTGTCAAAGCCACCAACGCGGTTTTCAACTCCTGGAACAATCCCCGCGCGATCAAGTATCGCCAGATCAATGAGATCCGCGGTCTTCTCGGTACGGCCGTGAACATCCAGGCCATGGTGTTCGGGAATATGGGCGAGACTTCCGGGACCGGCGTCTGTTTCACGCGCAATCCTTCAACGGGTGAGAACAAGTTCTACGGTGAATATCTGATCAACGCCCAGGGCGAAGACGTTGTGGCCGGTATCCGTACGCCGGAGCCGATCGATGTGCTTGCCAAAAAATGGCCGGTGGTCTACAAACAGCTGAATGCGCTCCGGTTGCGTCTTGAAAAACATTACAAAGACATGCAAGACATTGAATTCACGATCCAAGAAGGGAAGCTTTACATTCTTCAGACCCGGAACGGCAAACGGACTGCTGCGGCGGCCGTGCGTGTTGCGGTCGAGCTCGTGAAGGAGAAAGTGCTTACTCAGGATCAGGCTCTCTTGCGGGTGGATGCCAAGCAGTTGGATCAGCTGCTCCATCCGACGTTCGATCCGAAACAAAAAAAAGATGTCATCGCTAAGGGGTTGCCCGCTTCTCCGGGTGCTGCGACCGGTAAAGTGGTGTTCACCGCCGAAGATGCCGAAGCTTGGGCGAAAAAAGGCGAAGCAGTGATCCTCGTTCGCATCGAGACCTCGCCGGAAGATATCGGCGGTATGAATGTCGCGAAGGGTATTTTGACCGCGCGCGGCGGCATGACCTCTCACGCGGCCGTCGTAGCTCGTGGGATGGGGAAATGCTGCGTGGCGGGTGTCAGTGATATCCAGATCGATTACAAGGCCCGTCAATTCATCGCAGGGAAAGCGGTCGTGAAAGAAGGGGATTTTATCTCCCTCGACGGTACCTTGGGGCAGGTCTATTTGGGCAAACTCAGCACCATCGAATCCAAACGCTCCGGCGATTTTGCGACCTTGATGAAGTGGGCCGATGAGACTCGAACGCTTAAGGTTCGCACGAACGGGGACACGCCGCACGACGCGGAAGTGGCCCGCCGTTTTGGCGCCGAGGGTATCGGACTTTGCCGTACGGAACATATGTTCTTTGAAGGCGATCGCATCATTGCAGTTCGTGAGATGATCCTCGCCAATGACAAAGCCGGCCGTGAGAAGGCCCTTGCGAAGCTCCTGCCGATGCAGCGCGGGGACTTTGAAGGGATCTTCGAGGCGATGAAAGGTTTTCCTGTGACGATCCGTCTCTTGGATCCGCCGCTTCATGAATTCCTTCCCCAGGAAGTTGCCAACCAGCAGGAAATGGCGGATGTCATGAAGGTGCCCGTCGAGGTTGTCCGGCAGAAGGTTGAAGCGCTTCACGAATTCAACCCGATGCTCGGTCATCGAGGCTGCCGTCTTGGGATCACGTATCCCGAGATCTATGCCATGCAGGTTCGCGCCATCATTGAGGCAGCTTGCAATCTGAAGAAAAAAGGCGTGAAGATTGTTCCAGAGATCATGATCCCGCTCGTCGGGATCAAGAAAGAATTCGAGATCCTGAAGGATCTTTCCGTCGAGACCATCAACAAGGTTTTCGCCGAAAAGGGAACCAAGGTGGAATACATGATC
>CAYMER010000004.1:0-5741 GCA_964389345.1 uncultured bacterium
CGAGATCAAAACTTGATTCGAGAAAAGGCAAGGAATCAAAATCCTCCTGAAGCCACATCACATTCCCGGAGACCGTTTCACGCGCTTTCCTGAGCATGGCGACCGAGAAATCCACACCCGTCGCGCTCTCCCAGGATCCTCTTGGGCCGATGGCCGGTTCCCCCGGCACGCTCGCGGGAACTTGCTGTTCCCGTCTTCGCAGAAAACACTCCAGGAACTTCCCCGTCCCGCAACCAAGGTCCAGAATGGTTTTAGGAGAAAAACTTGGGTCGCTCAAGACGATCTCAGCCGACCGCCTGCGCCAAGCCTCCGCCATTCCGAAACTCAGGATCTGGTTGAGTAGATCATAGCGCGGCGTGATCGAGTCGAAAATATCGCGGAAAAATTCCTTATCAGGTGTGGACATCGTTCACCTCCTCAAAAACTTTTAGAATTTGATAATTCGTATCGCGCTGGACGGGAATAAAACCGGCATCTTGGATAAGACGGATCAGGTCTTCGCGGCGCGTGCGAACCTTGATGCCGGTGGGCTCCAGGACCTTATCCTCGATCAACGTCCCGCCCATATCATCACACCCAAACGCGAGCGCGATCTGCCCGAGCTTGAGCCCCTCGGTGAGCCATCCGCTCTGAATATGCTCAAAATTATCCAGCATCAGCCGCGAGATCGCAACGGTCTTGAGATAATCATCCCCGCCTGAAATAAAGGTGCCAGGCACCGTTTCTCTATAAAGGTGCCTGGCACCTTTTTCAAAGGACACAAAACTCCAGGGAATAAAGGCCCGGAAGCCATGCGTTTTGTCCTGCAACTCGCGAAGCCGGAGAAGATGGATGATCCTTTCTTCTTTTGTTTCAATATGTCCGAACATCATCGTTGCTGTGGTTTTAAAACCCGCCTCGTGCGCCACCCGCATCACCTCCAGCCAACGATCCGAAGAGATCTTTTTGGGACTGATCTTTTGACGAACACGTTCGACAAGGATCTCCGCCCCGCCGCCCGGCAAAGAATTGAGACCCGCATCCTTGAACCGACGGAACAGCTCCGGCAACGCGCTCCCCGACTTTTTCGACAGCACATCCATTTCGATGGCGGAAAAGGAATGAATGGCGATCTGCGGAAATTTCTCATGAATGGCACGAACCATATCAAGATAGTAGTCTAGCTCAAGATCCGGATGAATGCCGCCCTGGATAAGAACCTGTGTCCCTCCGAGCGCCACAAGCTCATGAACTTTTTTCAGGATCTGCTCGCGAGAGAGAACGTACGCTTCAGGCGCTCCGAGCGAGCAATGGAACGCACAAAAGTCGCAGCCGATTGTGCAAACATTGGTGTAACTGATATTCCGGTCCACGACAAAGCTCACGGCATTCAGGAGAAGCCGCGGCACGAGCTTCTGCGCGGCCTGGCCGAGACTGATGAGATCGCAGCCATACAGCCGCACGCCGTCTTCGAGCGTTAGCCGCTCACCACTGATTCGTTTATCAAGAATCCTATCGTAGACATCCATAACAAACCCTTTCGGGCGCAACGTTCAACGGGAAACGCGCAACGTAAAAACTTAAAATGAGTTCGTTGCGCGTTGCGCGAAATACGTTGCGCTATTTAAAGAATTCGAGCGGCTTGGGTTCGGGCGCAAGGCCTTCTTCATGAGCCAGCTCAAAGAATCGCAACACGCCTTCTTTCATGTCCTGATCCAGCGTGTATTGAAGATTCACAAGATAGCCGAGCATCTGGCAGAATCTTTTGTCCGAGGGTGCGATCCCAAGCGCCTGTTTCAGCAATCCTTCCGGATCCTCCAAATTTTTAAGAAGGTTCTCTTTCAGGACTTCGGAAAAAACCCTGAGAAGTTCCGGATGCCGTGTCGCGAAAGCCCTGCGTACAGCCCAGAGCGCGAACACGAAGGGCATTCCGGTCCAGGAATGCCACAGCTCTCCGAGATCGTATTTATAGATCAATTCTTTGGGCTGGCAGAAAAGCGCCTGGTCGCCGATCACGAGCGCGGCGGAATATTTCTGGAGCATCGCCTCGGGGTCCTGATCGGTTAGCTCGAACGTATTCCGATGGTTATATTTCTTTGAGAGGAGAATGCGCACAAGGCCGGCAGAACTGAGGCTTTCCCGAGAAAGAGCGATCACCGCACCGTTGAGTTGTTCGATCTTTTTTTTGGAAAGGAGCAATACACTCCGCGCAAAAAGGCGCGTTCCGATCGCGAGGTCCGGCAGGAGAAGATAATCATCCTGATGCCGGAGATATTCGAGGGATGAGACAGGCGCCGCATCAATCTCCCCTTTCTCCATAGCTTGATTGATCTCGGCGGGACAGGACTCAAAAAAGCTTATTTCACGGTCCATCCCCTTCGTCCGAAGTCTCTCAACAAGACCGGAATAAAATGGCAGGCAATTTAGATACCGGATTTTCCCGATGCGAAGTTGCATTGTAGTTTGAATGTTCATTGATTATGGCCCGATTTAAAAAACGCGTCATTGCGAGCATCGCGAAGCAATCTTGCTTAAAAAACCAGACTGCAGTGTCGCCCCGCCTTGGGCTCCTCGCAATGACCCGAAAATTTATTTAGCGCCCTTATAACTTCCGACCCACCTTGGATAAAGCATGTGCGGGATTCCCATCTGGTCGAGGATCTTCCCCACCACGAAATCTACGAGGTCTGAGATCTTCTGCTGGCCCGAGTAGAACGCGGGCATCGGCGGGACGATCTTCACGCCGAGACGCGAAAGCTTCAGCATGTTCTCAAGATGAATGGCCGAAAGTGGCGTCTCGCGCGGGACCAGGACGAGCTTGCGTCCTTCTTTGATCGTACAATCCGCGGCGCGATGGATCAGATTTTGACTGAGCCCTGAGGCAATAGCGCCCAGCGTCCCCATACTGCATGGCGCGATCACCATCCCTTCAGTTGGATATGACCCGCTTGCGATTGGAGCGGTGAAGTCGTGGAAGTCGTGAAGGTGGATAAAGGTGCCAGGCACCTTTATTGTCTGCAATAAAGGTGCCTGGCACCCTAACTCCTCTTTCATCACGATTTTCGCTGTATCCGAGATCACAAGCTCCACAGGAATCCCTGCTTCAGCTAAGACCTGTAAAAGCCTTACTCCGTACACCGCTCCGCTTGCACCGGTGATTGCCACTATGTAAGGTTTCAAAATGAAACTCCTTTTTATAAAACAACGTCCAGGACTACCGCCAGAAAGAGCGCGACACTGACCACAGCATTCATCACAAAAAAGGCGTCGTTCATTTTGGCGACTCCGGATGAACGGATCAGCTGATGCTCGCGAATGAGAAAATACGCCACCAAAACCAAGCCAAAACCATAAATCAGCCCTGCCCCGTTCAGGAAGCCCGCGACAGCCCAGCAAAGAACAGCCAACCCATGCAACCAACGAGTCAAGTGAAGCGTCTTTGCGATACCGAAACGCGCGGGAAATGAAAACAGCCCGTATTTGATGTCAAAATCGATGTCCTGAAATGCGTAGATCATGTCAAAACCCGCAACCCAAAGCATCACGCCCGCGGTCAGAAACGCCGGCACCCAGTCAAACGACTGCCGGCTTGCGATCCAGGCGCCATAAGGAGCAATTCCGAGGACAAGTCCCAACATAAAATGCGAGAGCCATGTAAAACGTTTAGTGAAAGGATAGATCCACGCCAAGACGACGAGAACCGGCGAAAGCATAAAGCAAAGCATGCCAAGTTGACGCGCGCTGTACTCGAATATAACGAACGACACCACCGCGGCACCCCAGATCGCCCGGCGGTCCAGCTTGCCGGAAGGGATCGCCCTCCCTCGGGTCCGCGGATTTTTGGCATCGATCGAGGCGTCAAGGATACGATTCAGGCTCATGGCCATGGTCCTGAAACTCACCATCGCAATCGTGATCCAGATCCATAAACGCGCAGACGGTATCCCCTTTTCCGCCATGATCAGCCCGAGGTAAGCGAACGGAAGAGCAAAAAGAGAATGCTCGAGCTTGATATCCCTGAAAAACACTCCTGTTTTTTTTAGAATCCCCATTGGCTAAACCCTTAAATCCGAAATCCTAAACCCGAAATCCGAAACAAACCCGAAATCCAAATTCTCAAAACACTAAAATAAGCTTTTGAAATTCGGATTTTTGTCATTTGAATTTGTTTCGGGTTTCGTGCTTCGGGCTTCGGATTTTTCAAGAAAGATATTTACTGTCGAGTCCGTATTCTTTCCACCGGGAGCGGACGAGTTCTCGGATATCTTCTGTCATCACGATATCCTCGGGCCAGGGACGCTCCATCCCCTCGGCTGCGCTTTTGCGTGTAGCGTCGATGCCGATCTTGGAACCGCTGAAGTCCTTCGCGGCCGCGTGATCGAGCTCATCAAGCGGCCCTTCGCCAAACACAATATCGCGCTTGGGGTCCATATTGTTCAGCACACGCCACGAAACTTCTTTCAGGTCCTGGATATTCGCGTCATGGTCGAGCACGACGATCATTTTAGAGAACATCATCTGTCCGAGACCCCAAATGCCGTGGATGATCTTTTTCCCCTGTTCGGGATAACTTTTCTTGATCGAAACGATCAGACAGTTATGGAATGCTCCTTCCCACGGCAGATGAATATCCGTAATTTCTGGAAACTGTTTTTGGATCATCGGAAGAAAGATCCGCTCGATGGCTTTTCCCATGTAGCAATCTTCCATCGGTGCGCGGCCGACGGCTGTCGTGACATAGACCGGATCCTTGCGATGCGTCATACAGGTAAGATGGAACACAGGAAAATCTTTCGCGCGCGAGTAGAAACCTGTGTGATCGCCGAACGGCCCCTCAAGACGCATCTCCCCTTCTTCCACATAACCCTCAAGTACGATCTCGGCTTCGGCCGGCACTTCCAGATCAATTGTTTTACACTTCACAAGTTCGACAGACTTTCTGCGCAGAAATCCCGCGAGCATCAGTTCATCCATCCCCACCGGAAGCGGGCAAGCGGCCGTGAACATCGTCGCCGGGTCCGCACCGATCACGCAGGCGACGGGCAAACGGCCTTTGCTTCCCTTGCCAAGCTTCCGGAAATGTTCGGCGCCGTCCTTGTGGATCTGCCAGTGCATGCCGGTGGTCCGGTCATCATAAACGTGCATCCGGTACAGCCCGAGATTGCGTTTGTTCGTTTCCGGATCCTTTGTAACCACAAGCGGAAATGTGATGAACTTGCCGCCGTCCTTCGGCCAACATTGGATCAAAGGCAACGCATCGAGCATCTTCCCCTCACCCGAAAGAATGACCTTTTCCTGGCACGGGGCGTGCTTGACGAATTTCGGGAGGAGGGCGTTCAGCTCCGAGAGCTTGGGGATCATCGCGAGTTTTTCAAAAAGGCCCCGAGGCGGCTTGAGGTCAAAAAAAGAATGAATGCGATCCGAGATCTCTGAGATATCCTTCACGCCGAGCGCCATGCTCATACGTTTAGGAGAACCGAAAAGGTTGATCGCCAAGGGCACCCTAGAACCGCGGACATTCGTAAAAAGAAGCGCCGGCCCTTCCTTTTTCACAACGCGGTCATAGATCTCTGTGACCTCCAGCACCGGATCGACCGGTGCCTTCACCTCCACAAGCTCGCCTTCTTCGCGAAGGGCCTGCAGGAATTCTCCGAGATTTTTAAAGCTCATAGACCATTCCCTTTTTCCCAAGGAGGGAAAGACATTTGTTGAAAGGTGCGCGGACCAGGGCCGCAAGCCCCCAAAGCGCAACAGCTAGGCCG
>CAYMER010000005.1:0-2746 GCA_964389345.1 uncultured bacterium
GGCCCAGGTCAATTTAGTCGCGGGTGACTTTTTCGGATTGTTAAGATAAAAGCGACGCCTTCGCCCGAGATTCTCCGGCGAAAATCCAGAACCAAGCCGGTGGGTAAGATCCCTGGAGAGTTTCTGAAGGAGCCGGTCGCCCTGGGCGGCCCTTGTCTCGCCCTTTTGTTCGACCAGAACGATGTCCCGGCCGGTCTTCCAACCCGCCACGACCAGCGACCTGCGCACGCCTTCGTAACGACAGACAATGTCTGTGATAAGTTTCTTGTAGCTTGAGGCACCAACCCCCAACGGATGGGTACAACTTCGGCTAAAATGTGACGTTTTTGTCCGATCTGGAACAAGTTGGTTATCCGGCATTTTCCTTCCCAGATATTGGCTTGCAGCTGATTGCTTCGAGCTATTGACTAGAGTCTAGGGTCTTTAGTTTTCTTCCGTCCTTCTATTATAAGCGCGACACCGGCTAGAAAAAACGACAGAAATCCAAGGAATGAGAACACCATGCTGGGCAAGGTCCCGACCCAAAACGCACAACCGATGAGCACTAACCCGGGGAGAAGATATTTCCAGAAGTAATTTTTCATAGTCCCAATACCTTTCAATTTTTACGAAGCGGTCCCAATACCAATCAATCACAGCAAAGCTGTGATTGGGGCCGTCCAAGTCACCATCCAAAAGAATAAAGACTTGGACGGAAATTGGGGCAGTTCCAATTCTAATCAATCGAAGCAAAACTGAGATTGGGGCTGTCCTGATTACCATCCAGGAAAAGAAAATAAAAATCAGGGCTGTCCCAACTACCATTTATGTAAAGAAATTTAAAGTTGGGATAGCGGAGGTATTCTCGCAGAATCGCCCAAAGAGGGCAAGGGGTACGGCGTTCCCGACGTCACCCAAGATTAAGACCCGGTCTTAAAATCAAGACCGGGTCTTGCAAAGGGTGTGAATTCTTGATTTTAGGTGCGTTCCCAAGTACTATTCTGCCCTATGAATCCAATCTTGCTGGACGCTTTGAAAGACACGCTCGCGATGCTGCCCTGGCTCCTGGGAATCTACATTGCGCTTGAAATCGTCCAGAACAAGTCGGAATCTTTCGTTGGGGAGAAAATCAGCCACAGGATGGCCGCAGCACCTCTTTTGGGCGCGCTTCTCGGTTGTATGCCCCAATGCGGCTTCTCTGTCATCGCCGCCACGCTTTATGCCCGCCGGTGCATCTCGCTGGGGACACTCCTCGCCGTTTTCGTTTCAACCTCGGATGAAGCGATCCCGGTCATCCTTGCCCAGCACGACAAAGCGACGCTCGTCCTCTGGCTTCTGCTTGTCAAAGTGGTCCTTGCGACGATTGCCGGATACACGATCGACCTTATTTTCAGAAAAGACGCTTCCAAGGAACCGCATGTTCCGCACGGCCCCGTAGTCCCCGAAGGAGGGCACCGGCACTGCGATTGTCATGCCCACGGCCGGGAGATCCCGAAATGGAAAACGTTCTTTCTCTTTCCGTTGAAACACACTCTCAAAGTTTTATTTTTTATTTTTGCGGTCTCTCTTGCGATCGGCTTTGTGGTCGCAAAATTTGGGGAGACGGGACTGGATCGCATTTTCCTCACAGGGACTTTTTTCCAGCCCTTGATCGCAGTCCTGGTGGGACTTATTCCGAACTGTGCGGCTTCGGTCGCGATCACGGAGGTCTATCTGAAAGGCGCCATCACTTTCGGATCTGCGATCGCGGGTCTTTCGGCAAGCGGCGGTTTGGGCCTCCTGGTCCTCCTGAAAGAGAACAAGGATCGCGAAGAAAACGCTCTCATCATCGGCCTCCTCGTTCTCATAAGCCTTACAGCCGGGATCCTCCTGAATCTTCTCACCGTACGAAGTACGGTGTAAGGCGTACGGCGCAAGACACAAAACTGTTATTTTATCCGCCGTACACCGTACGCCTTACGCCATTAATCCCAATATTTTTTTTGCTAAAATACGCAATTGCTCTTAGAATGTGCTGTGTTTTTGAAGCCGTTTTCATCTTCCGGGAAATCCACTTAAAAAGAGACGCCATATCCTGTGAACTTTTTTGCGAATTTGTTTTATAAATACCGCCGGGGGTGGAAGGCCTTCAAGATGTACCTCCTTCTTGCCGGCCCCGGTATTATCGTCATGATCGCCGATAACGACGCGGGCGGGATCACGACCTACGCCGCTACAGGCGCCAAATACGGCTATCACCTTCTCTGGTTCCTTGTCCTTCTTGGGCCCATCGCTTATTACATCCAGGAAATGACTGTTCGCCTCGGTGCCGTCACAAAACGCGGGCACGCGGAAGCGATCTTCTACGCCTTCGGCCCTTTCTGGGGCTGGTTCTCGCTGCTTGACTTGATCCTCATCAACTGGCTTACTCTCGTCACGGAATTTATCGGCATGACCGCGGCCATGAGCATTTTCCATATCGCTCCATGGATCACTGTCTCGGTGGTTTCCGTCGTGATGGGGCTCATGGTTCTTCAGGGGCGCTATTGGACCTGGGAAAAGATCGCGATGCTCTTTTGCGCCGTGAATCTCATCTATATCCCCGCCGCGTTCATGGTCCACCCCTCCGTGGGAGATGTGCTCAAGAACTCCATCATCCCCCACCTTCCTCCGGAGGGCTTCACAAACGACCTCTTCTTCCTGCTCATGGCGAACATCGGGACCACCATCGCGCCCTGGATGATATTTTTCCAGCAAAGCGCTGTGATCGACAAAGGAATGCAGGAAA
>CAYMER010000006.1:0-2699 GCA_964389345.1 uncultured bacterium
TCCGGGTCAACCTTGCCTCGAATCTCACGGGGCAGGCGGCTCAGGATCTGCGCAGTGTCAAAACCGAAGAATCGGTCACTGTGGAGACTGATACGTCCATCCAAGTGATTCTTCTTGAGGCAACCTAAAAACGAAAGGAAAACGAGAATGGAAAAAGCGAGCAAAGAAACGGAATTTAAGGACGAAGTCGTGGGCACGGTTCCGGTCAAGGAAGGGGAACTTCGGCTTACGGTTTCTGAAAGGAACGGTTGGCGGCGTGCGGATTTCAGGGTGTTCGGCGTAGTGAAAGGCGAGATCCACGCGACACGGCAGGGGTTTGTGATCGAGCAATCCAGATGGGGGGAGTTCTTCAAAGGGGTCGAGAAAATCAACGAGAAGATCACAAAAAAGTAAAACGCAAACCAAATTCAGGGAAGTCCGGTTTCAGAAATGGGACGGGACTTCCCTGAGGCGGGGGAACCGAATGAAAAAAAATAAAAAGATTTTTCAAATGGCAGTTGTTTTGTTCGCGGGACTTTTGACTGCTCGAACGGTTTTAGCGGCGCCGGAATTGCCGCGCGAGAATTTCGGAAGTCTTCTGACGCTAGAACAGGCGATCTCAAGAACGCTTCAGGAAGACGCGAAGGTGAAGCTCGCGATCGAACGTCTCGAAAAGGAAAAGGCCCTTTACAAAGGGGCCCAGGCGGAGTTTTTCCCGAAGTTCGGGACCGAGTATTTTGGAGCGGTCGCAACGGGCGGAAGCAAAACGGTCGGTTACTTTGACACATCCATCGAACAGCCGATCTTTGAGGGCGGGAAGGCGGTCTTTAACAAGAAAAAGCAGAAAGCCAGGGTTGAAAGCGAATCTCTCAGGTTTGAGGAGGCAAAACTCGATCTCAACCTTTACGTGCGGATCCTCTACGCGCAGGTCTTGGCGGAGAAAGAATTAACGCGGATCGCACAGGGAGAGGTTAAGGAACTTTTCGGGGCGTTTGAACGAACGTCCGCTCTTTTCCAAAAAGAGGTTGTTCCTCGCAGTGAACTCATGCGTGTTGAAACGTTGCTTCAAAAATCAAAAACCGGACTCGTCAAGCACAAGGAATCCTACGACTATTATCTCGGGCTCTTGATAGAGACGGTTGCTATGGGCGCACAGGAATCCCTCGAACTTGAGCCGATGGGGAAGACCCCGGAGCTTTCGGAGGATGCGAGCACCTACCTCGAAATAAGCCGTAAGCACGACCCCCTTTATAAGATTACGGGTCTTCAGATCCAGGAGAAGGAATTCGAAAAGAAAATGCTTCGGGCGGAGCGGTGGCCCACTTTGAATCTTTCCGCCAAGTGGGACCTTAACCGGGATATTTATGTCCATACCGATCGCGTGATGGCGGGCGTTTCCGGGAAATGGAACATCTGGGATTTCGGGAGGCTCGGCGCCCAGATACATGCTAAAGAGCATGAGATCGAGGAAAGGAAATGGGAAGGAGTCATTCAGGTCCGGGACCATGAAAATGAGATCCGTAGGGATTTTCACGAGATCAGGGCTACGCGTGAAAAGATCCGTCTCGCGGAAACCCTGGTACGGGAACGCGAGGAGCTTTACAAAAACGAGAAGGTAAAAAGCGTGGCGGGGGAGCGCGGTGCTTCCGAGCTTATGGATTCCTTCGTGGCATTGGAGGAAGCTCGCATCCAAAACCTCGAATCGGTCACGGAATGCCGGATCCTCTTCGCAAAACTTGGAAGGAAGATCGCATTTGGCGGCATGGAAACTGAGCTTCAAGGGGCTGTGGGAGAGGAAATCGAATGAGCCTTTCCCGCAAACCCGGCATCAAAGGTGGGTTAACTCCCCAGACAAGAACGATCCTGTTTTTAGGAGGGTGTGTGCTCATCACGGTTGCGGCGGTCCGGCTTGTTTTATCGACCCTGGTGATTACGCGAGAGACGCAGCTTGTGAGTTTCCTTTGGGTGGCCGGGTTCGGATTTCTCTTCTTCAATGTCGCGTATCAATTCATCCTGTGCCTTTGTCATCTCCTTATCAAAAAGCTGCCGGTTTTGAAGGAAGCATACGTTGACCATTTCCCCAGGGTGGCGCTTGTCTATCCGGTTCGAAATGAAACGCACGGGCTTTTTGAAAGGACCGGGTATTCCTTTTCGAGGAACAAGCTTCCGAATGTTGATCTATGGATTCTTTCCGATTCCGCAGAGGGGTTCGAGCGGTATGAACGGGAAGTTGTGGAAAGACTTCAAAGACAGCATCCGGGCCGAGTCTTTTATAGAAGAAGAAAAGAACCTGTGGAACGAAAACAGGGCAATATCGCCGAGTTCCTGCACGCACATCCTGAATACTCCCTTCTATATATATGCGATGCGGACGGAATGGTCCCGAAGGGGGTGCTCTTAAAGCTTTTGAAGAAGGCGCTTCATCCCGAGAACCGGGATATCGCAATCTTCCAGGCTTTTGTCAGGATCGCGCATGCCGCAACCTGGTACGCGCGTCTTGAAAAAATCGGAGCGGATCTCTCCCAACGATTCAGTTTTACGGCGTTTCAAGCGGTCTTCGGAAGGACGATATCCTTTGGGCATCATCATCTTGCACGTGCCGCGCTCCTTAAGAAAATACGGCTTCCCAAGGGACTCCTCTCGCACGATAACTGGGATACGGTCCTTCTAGATCAAATGGGGTACCGAGTCGCGTTTTGTCCGGATGTGTACGCCTTTGA
>CAYMER010000007.1:0-5593 GCA_964389345.1 uncultured bacterium
AAAATCCCGAAGAAGTACCGCCGCAGCCTTTAAAAATCCCTTGAATTGCTAAAGCGAGTTTGCTATATTAATATGTGTATCAATTATGATACACATGGATAATAAGAAGCTTGCTCGAAATCATGGATGGTCCTCCTCGAATGAATCGAGAGCGTTTTCAATGAGGGGAGGAGTAGTTAATGAACAAAGAAATCAAAGGGGAGCCTAATTTAATGAACATTCAACAGACGGCTGAGTACTTAGGGCTATCCGTTGGGACAATTTATCAGTGGCGAAGCCAGCACAAGGTTCCTTATATAAAGGTGGGCCGGAGGGTCAAATTTAAAAAAGAGCAGCTAGATCAATGGTTAACTGAGCGGACCGTACAGGTCGGAATTAAACCAGGATTGAGAAAATAAATGGCAATCTATCAGAAAAAATCAACAGGGGACTATTACGTTGACCTGTATGTCGACGGACGGCGTAAGCGTTGGAAGGTGGGGCCTAACAGGAGACAGGCGGAGCTTGTCGAGTCGAAGCTGAAAGTCGAGATCGTCGAAGGTAAATACATGGATATCAAGAAGGATTCCGGTATAACTTTCGCGGAATTTGCTGATAGATACATTCTGGAACATTCTAAGGTGGAGAATAAGTCCTGGTACGACGATGAACACCGGATGAAGCTATTAAAAATCGAGTTTGGTAACAGGCCTTTATCTAGTATTGAAACAAAAGATATTGTACAATTCAAATCCAAACTTCTTGGCAAGAAGAAAGCTTCTGGTAAGGCAATAAGGCCAGCAACGATTAATCGCTATCTTATGCTGCTCAAGGGTATGTACAGCAGGGCTATAGACTGGGGGGTTTTTCATGGGGTTCATCCTTGCCAAAGTGTAAAGGCGCTGAAGGAGAATAACGAGAAAAATCGATATCTCAGCATTGAGGAAATCCACGAACTGTTGGCCCAGTGCAATGGGGAGTTGACTGATGTTGTTGGATTTGCGTTGTCCACGGGAATGCGGGCCGGAGAAATCGTAGGTCTGAAATGGGTCGATGTCGATTTTAAGCTAGGATTAATTTATATTCGGCGTTCCGGAAAAATGACTTACAGCCCAAAATCGGGTAAAAACCGTGTTGTCCCAATGAATGATGGGTCACGAAGGGTTTTGAAGAATCGAAGCGAAATGCAGATCGGAATGCAGGTTAATGAATCTGTGTTTACGAGTCGTCACTGGGACGGATATAAGGCCGCTGTTGTGCGGGCGAATCTGAATCCTGAAGGAACGAATGACATCGACAAAGTAGTATTCCATACTTTGCGCCACACTTTCGCGTCGTATTTGGCGATCAAGGGCGTTGATTTATATCGGATCGCAAAGCTTTTGGGTGACACTTTCCAAGTGGTGGAAAAACGGTACGCGCATTTGCAACCAAAACATCTTCAAGAAGTGCGAATGCTAGACAATATTTGGTCGGTGCCGGCAATCGAAAATAAACAGAAGCCGATTAGGCGTTCATGCCCGAGTGGTGGAATGGCAGACACAACAGACTTAAAATCTGTCGGAGAATTAAATCTCCTTGCCGGTTCAAGTCCGGCCTCGGGCAATGTTTCTGATAGACACCATATAGACACCAGGAGAAGATCGGAGGATAAGGCTCTCTATAGAAATGGCGAAGACTTAACGGACTTAAAATCCGTTGGGGAGTTAAATCCCTGTGCCGGTTCAAGTCCGGCTCCCGGCACTCCTCAGTGATTTTTTAATCCACCCTGAATGTAAGAATCGGCAGTCCCAATATCTATCCATTGAAGCGAAGCGGTCCCAATACTTTTCAATCGGAGCAAAGCGGAGATTGGGGCCGTCCAAGTCACCATTAATGAACAAAAAAAAGACTTGGGCGGAAATTGGGGCAGTTCTTGTCAACCATTCAAGAAATAAAATAAAAGGCAAGGATAGGCGCGCCGGACTTAAAAACCTTCTAAAATTTTTTTAATTCCCCCCTCCCCAAAAAAAAGGAGGGGGATTTTTTCTGCTAGTTCTTTAAAATCCTGCCGCTGCCTTGCATTTAGACTTATCCCTGGAAGAGTTATAAGAAAGCAAAGCTATGTTAATCACAACCCCCGAAAACTCTGAGCCGCCTGGAAGCAAAAAGAGTGTAAATTATCCAGAGTTTTTCAAGTTCTTGTGTTATAAAACAGGTGTTTGTATGAAATTTTTTTAACATTCTCGAATGAAATATTATCTTATCTACCTTTAAAAGCACTTTATCAAAATATAAAAATAATCACAAGTTGTTTGATACGAGCATGTTGCGACTATTGACAATCATTAAAAGACATGTTAGTCTTTAGCCAGATAATGGAATGGATAAATGCTTAGGCGTTTCTATCTACAGCCGTAGGCAGGGTTATTAAAAATCCGGACGCGAAAGGGTGAAAAAATGAATACCAGGGATGGTCATTTTTATCAGTTTCAGCACTCCGCTCCAAGGAAGATCCTGGCTTCTCTCGTTATCCTCGCATTTTTCTTTTCCCAAACGATTCCTACCGGCTTTGCGGATATCACACTTCACCCGGATGAACGCGTCGTTCCGTATGTTCCGGAGACATCCGCAACGGGGGACTCTCCCAATTCTCAGCAGAATGATATGCCCGAAGTTCCGGCCGATCCCTACACGTCCTTTCAACAGCCCCCGGCTATCAGTGAAAATGACGTGACGACGCCCGAGCAGACCCCTGTTTATGAAATGGAAGAATATTCTTTTGACGATGCGGTGGATCAGCTTAATCCGGACTACGCTTCAGCGGTGGTGGTGAAATCCCTTACGGCCCAAAATCTTCGTGATCTGAACAGCCTGGATGTCGAAGTCGGGATCGCGTTGATCAGGGGAAAGATCGTGATGTTCACGACTGGCAGTCAAACGGAATTGCGTGCGAATCCCGTCGCACAATCTCTTTTAAGTGAATCTCCGCTTATTATTCATACTCACCCGGTAGGGACTCGCACGGAACCCAGCCCTTTAGATTTTGAACAAGCCGGAAGCGATGCCGAGTATGTGATTACCGAAAATGGTGTTTATGTTTATAACCATGACGGTTTGATCACCCCCGCGCCGATGAGCGAAGAAGACCTTGCAGGGTTGATCGAAACGGCGCACACGCCGGAAGCATCGACGGTTGAAGCGCGCGCTATTTTGAACAAATTCATCGCAAATATTGATGACTACAATACCAATCCGGAACAGTACTCAATTTACCGTTCCGCGCAGCCGATCACGGTCCTTCCGGGACGCCCGGCTTTGGGCGCATGGAGTTATAACGGCAATTCTAATCCTGTGGTCTCGCAGCAATCTACCGGCGAATTTTCAGCCGCTTACGATGTGACGGCTTCCGGAAGTTATTCCGGCGTGGCTGTTAATTTTGCAACAAACGGGCAGACATCCCAGGATATTACCAAGGATCAGAATGGTAATCCGGTAGAGAATTTCAGTTTTGATGTCAAAAATTCTATTGCATGCTCGAGTCAGGGTCGTTGCCTCAAGCTGGAATTTAAAGACACCACAGGACATGTGGGCGCTTTTGCTATCATGACTCTTAATACGACTTATACAAATATCGCAATTTCCATTAGCACAATCCGGACCTATTTTCCAAACCTCGATCTCACTCACATTAAAGAGATTGGTTTCACCTTTGAACACGAGGCGTGGGTCAACAGTGTGCGTTATGTGAACCCTGTGCCAGCGGCTACGGCCAGCATTAGGCTTGAAGGGCTCTATTTTGAGCCGCCTGTGACGGCAGGATCCACGGGTCCTGTGACCGATATGTATACATATAGGGTGGGGCCAGGGCTGATGGCAAGTCCGGCCGGTGCTGCGAGCAATTTACAAACTCCTGATAGCACGCAGCTTTCATTTAACTACAACATTCCTGCCGGCTCAAACAGCTGGGGCGGGGCGATCCTAGCATTTGGAGCGAACGGAAATCCGTTGCCGAATCTGACAAGTAATAATCTCACATTTGAGGTAAGCGGAACCAGTAAGCTTCGGGTCTCAGTATCGGATGATGTCCAGATCGGGACGAATGCGGACGGAAGTCCGATGTATCGGAGCGTTACGCTCGTGTTTAGCGGGATTGACGCTACAAATAAATACATCACGATCACGAAAGCAGATCTTTTGAAAGCGGTGGCAGATTTCGGATTTGATACGATCACGTCGGTCTCTTTCGTGGTGGATAAGAACGTGGCGGTCGGGACGGGGATGGTAACGGTGAAAAGCCAGGGGCTAGCGGTAAACCCTACTGTGCTTGCGACTTCGACCGGAACGTTAACGAACCTTGGAATTTATCAGACGAGCGCCGGCTTTTTGGCAATTCCGGCAGGAGCTTTGACAAGTTTTAGTACGCCGGACAGCACGCAATTTTCATTTGGTTACAGTGTTCCAAGCGGCAGCACCAATTACGCAGCGGGCATTCTGACGTTCGGAGCGAATGGGAATCCCAATCCTGATCTAACGAGCCAAGGACTGACATTTTCTGTGACGGTCCCCAGTGGCGTGACGACGCTAAAAGTTTCGGTGTCAGATGACGTTCCGACCGGGATGTTCAATCCTGACGGGACACCCCAATATCGCACGGCAACATTACTGTTCACAGGGATTGACGCGACGAAGAAGTACATTACTATTACCAAAGAGGATCTTCTGAAAGCTATCGCTGGTTTTCATTTCAATAAATTGACCTCGGTGGCTTTTGTGGTGGACAAGTTCGTTGCGACAGGGACGGGGACTGTGGGGGTGAAAAGCCAGGGTCTTGTGATGATCCCAACCTCCGCCGCGACGGCGATAGGAACTTTGACGAATCTCTCGATTTATAATACGGGTGCGGGGTTATTTTCAAGCCCCGTGGGTGCTGCGAGTAATTTGCAAACCCCGAACGGCGGTCGTTTCTCCTTTGATTACAATATTCCTTCCGCGACGAGCACAAGCTATGGCGGCGCAATACTGGTGTTTGGCTCGAACGGGAATCCGATGCCGAATCTGACAAGTAGTGACCTTGTGTTTGACGTGGGGGGGGTGAGCACGATCCGCGTATCCGTGTCGGATGATGTGGTGGTTGGGACGAACGCGGATGGAACGCCCCGCTATCGTTCGGTGACATTGCAGTTCACAGGGATTGACGCGACAAAAAAATACGTGACGATTACGAAGACCGATTTATTGAAGGCTGCGGCGGATTTCGGGTATGACACGATCACATCGGTGAGTTTTGTGGTGGATAAGAATGTGGCGGTGGGAACTGGGACCGTGACGGTAGGCACACAAGGGCTTGTTTATTCGCCGTCTGTGGTGCCGGGTGTGGGTCCTGTGACGGATCTCGGAGTTCTGGCGGCGCGTCCTACGGCGGCGGAGATGGAGCCGTGCACGACGACGACGAATCCGTGCCCGACGACTTACAACACAGTGACGAGCTTCACACAGACTTCTTCGAACGGCTACGGCTATAATTTCAATCTCGGGAACGGCTCGGACACGAATAACGCGCGCTGGGCCGGCTCATTGCTCAACCTTTCGTCGGGGACGCTGGACTTAACCCAGGACCTCGTGCTGGGTGTCT
>CAYMER010000008.1:0-5981 GCA_964389345.1 uncultured bacterium
ATCGCGGAGGATGTGCTCGCCAGGGTCAAGAAAGCTTATCCCGAAATTGTGATCTTTCCTGAAATATCGATCGAGGTGGCGTCATTTAGGGAAGTCATCCGAAAATTCGTAAGCCAAGAGGCTGACGGGGCCATTCTGAAGCCCTATTCCAGGGACGGCAAGGTTCTGATGGACCTGAAAATGGTGCGGGAGCTCAGCGAGGCTTTCCCCGATCTTTTTTTTATAGTCGCGGGCGGTCTTTCCGTCGAACAAAGCGGTGATGTGCTTTCTCTTCCTTCGAATGTGATCGTGGGGGCGGCTTTCAAGATGGATACTCTCGATGAGCTTCGCCAGAACGCGGATCAAGTCGCAAAGAAACGATCTGAGGTTCGTACCGAGCCGGCACCGGAAATGCTGGATGTGGTGGATGAAAATGATCAGCTAATAGGGCAGCAGGTGGAGAGGAAAGTGGCTCACCAGACGGGCGTTCGGCACCGCGCAGCGGTGTTGTTTGCCTTCAACCGTAAAGGGGAGCTGCTTATCCAGAAACGGGGCATGGAAAAGGATGTCTTTCCGGATACGTGGACGTTCTCCGCGAGCGGTCATGTGGATGCCGGAATGACCTATGCCAAGACCATCTTGAAAGAAGCTCCGGAAGAAATAGGGATGCCGCTCGATCCGCAGAGGTTGAATGTCATCGGAGCTACGGGAATGCCGTGGTCTTCTTTGAAACAATATGCTTATACCTTTTCCACCAGCGATGTTGCCGGGACCAAAGCGGCGATCGAAAAAGCCCATGAACGGCTGGTCCGTGAGGGGGTTCTGCCGGCCCGGAGCGAATTCGATAATCTTCTTTGGAGGGTTTGGGAGGATCCTACCAAAGGAATGGTGACTGTTTTCTTGTATAAGTTGAATACCAAGCTGGATACGGCCTTGGATGCGGCCCGAGATAAAGTAAATCCCGTTCTCCGGGAAATGGTCGGAGAGTATGAAGATCGGATCGTCATGAACCGGGATAACCGAACTCATTACGCGTACCGTCTGAACGAGCAAGAGGAAGAATTCCTGGCCAAGCGAGCTGCAGAGGTTCGCAAGCAGGCTGCGGCCGATTCTTCTGTTGAAGTCACGGATATGAAATTCGTTTCTCTCGAAGACGTCCGGCAACAGTTCCGGGAACACCCGACCCTTTTTGTCGAGGACATGCTGATCCTCTATGACCGCCAGCTGAATCAGGACTTGGAAACCACGGAAGATCTTTTGCGCGAGAAAAAAACTCGGGAAACGATCCCGGCGGTGGTGGGGTTGAGTCAGAATGTTCGAGAGGTTAAACGGCGCTTGCAAAGGGCTTTGCAGGATCCAAAAAATGATTTTGATGCGATCGTGCTGGCCGTGAATCCTACGTTCGTAGGGGTGGTGCGTGAGGCTCTCGCGGGACTGAGCGGCATCGCATACAATCCCGCACTCAAAGTGGTGGTGGTGGAGCAGGAGCCCGAAGGTAGCATTACGGATTCTCTGGTCGGTGCGGATAAGGCGCTGCGACAACTCTTCGGTGACAATTATGGCGCGCAGATGGCGGACAAAAAAATCGCCATGATCAATATGTCAGGTTTTGGGGCTCGTATGCCGACTGATTTCGGAAAAGGACTTTTGTCCTTGCCTGGCGGCCGCACCTATCTGGAGCAGGTATTGCGCCAGCGCTTTTTCTTCCTGGATAAGAATTTTAAGGGGGTGATGGTCCTTTCGGTCGACGGCATCAAAATCCCTCAATATATGCCGGAGATGGGGAAGGCCGGCATCCAGGTCATCGGGTTGCCGATGGCCCGGACGGATGAAAATGTCGGGGAACTGGGCCTGTTTGTCGTCAACGATCCGTTCCATCCGGGCGCGCAGCCTATTCAGTATGCTTTCGAAAAACTGCCGCGGTCCCAGCGAGATGATTACGCTGCCAGACAATTAATCCCTGGCCGGTACGTCAATGTTTCGCAGGCGGATTACCCGATCTCGTGGGAAGCTTATACCTGGTTGCTGATGCAGATCCAGGCGATGCAGAAAATGCTTGCTGCGAAGTATCAGGCGGCCGGGAAGACTTATCGCGACGATAATATGGCTTATAACTGGGCCGAGCATTTGTTTGAGCTGGCCTTTTTGCCTGAGGAATTGATCCCGGATTATTTGGAACGCTCAGTTCAGCGTTCCGGTCCTATGGATAAGGCTGTTTTTGACGAGTACTTGAGGATCGCTCGTGAAGCAAGACAGCGGTTCGGCATGGAGTTCGTCAATGTGGGAACCGATTCCCTTTATCATAATACGAACCGCCCCGATCAATATCGCGATTTTCTGATCTCACTCCTTTCGAACGAGGCGATGCGGGATATGTTTGATCTTGTGGAACGTGACGGCAGGATCGTCGATCAACAGGCGGAACAAGTGAGCCCGTCAGTTTTTAGTTCGCCCATCGAGAAGGGCGTACTGATTTCAAAAAGCATTATTGATCTTGGGGTGCAAATGAGAAAGGGCAGCGTGGCCTTTAACAGTGCGTTGGTGACGGGTACCAGGATCGATACTCAAGGATCGGTGGTCAACAGCGTGGGCCGGTTTATCGTACCTCGCGGAGCGATCGTGGATACTGTGATTGCCCCGGCGGAAGGGTTGGAAGTGGCGCCGGATAGTTACACTCGGGGTTATTTGGTCGGGCAGGCGGATGGATCTGTCAAACAGGTCCTGGTATCGCTTCCCGTCAAGATTCTCGTGACGAGTGGCCAGGCCGCCGATCTGAAGGTTACGGACATTAAGAGCAGTCTGGAGGGCAAGCGGTTAAGCCGTTACAAGATTTTCCCCCGCGCCGCTCATCTTGCCAACCGCACGCCGTCATTGGCCGAAGAATCTTCTTCAAAGTATTCTCTCGATGAAATAAGAAAAGACCTCGATCTCGATGCTTCGTGGACATTTCGCAGGCAATTGCTCCAGGCGGCTCAGGATCAATCGACATCGGCGTTCAGGCTCAGCGAAGAGATGAGGGGCTCTTTTGCGCAGAAGGGAACGGCCGGTGCGAAGCGTTCGGAATTGCGCAAAGCAGAGACCGCGGGTCCAGCAGCTTACAACGCTCAGGCGAAAGCGATCGCCGCACAGGCTGCCGTGCCGGCTGTTCCGGTCATTCCTGTGAAAGCGGTAGTGACGGCGGCTCCGGTAACGGAAAAACCCGCAACGCTTCTTGACGCCACGGTGCGGGAAAAAGAGATACTGGCGGCTGTTGCAGCGGCTCAAAAGCAATCTGCATTAACACGCTCGGAGCAGAGGGTTGTTACGGCGCAGGCCTCGGTTCAAGCTGCGGGATTTGAACAGCAGATGAAGACCGTTGTTTCGCCGGTAGCCGTGCGGGCCGAGACGCGGATGACGGCGAAGATCGTGGCGATGATGAAAGACCTTGATCTTAAATCGTATGGCGATCAAACCCGGTTCGTGGTGCCTTATGATCAGGATCTCATTCAAAGTCTCATTAAGAGTCATCCGAAGGCTAAGATTGTGATTATGGCTAAGAATGTTGACGAAAAGGCCTTGGCGGAACAACGAACGGTTGGATTTGCCGAGAGCACCGGTGTCACGTTCGAATACGTGATCAGTCAGGATGTCCAGGCCATCACGAAACTGCAGGCAGAAGATCTGAAACTGGAAGTTTTTGCGAACCGGCCCAATCGAAGCGTCCTGCAGGTGCGCAGGGTCTCAGATCCGAAGATCACGGCCGAGGAGATCAACAGAGCCTATGCGTTGGTGGGCCAGATGTTCGGGATTGTTGCGATCGTGGGTTTTGAGAAATCCGTTGATTTTGCCACGGATTATACGTTTGCTGAGATTCTCAGGGCCGAGATGCGTGCCGAGCAGGCTATCGCGGTCGCGGCATAATCGTTTCGTACGGGGTAAGGCGTACGGCGTTGCCGCGAGTATCTTTTCGCCGTACTCCGTACGCCTTCTGCCGTACGAGTTATGATATAATTCCCCTCCATGAAGAAACCTGATCTAAAAATCGCTATCGCGCAGATGAATCCCACAGTGGGGGACTATGCCGGCAACGCGGCGAAGATCCTCCGCTGGGTGGGTGAAGCCGAGCAAAAAGGCGCGAACCTGATCGTGTTCCCTGAAGGCGCGCTCTGCGGCTATCCCGTCTGGGATCTCGCCAATAAAAAAGCGTTTGTCGATGAGGGGCTGAAACAGCTTAAACGCATTGCTGCCGCGACACGCGGCAAGAAGATAGCGGTTGTTCTTGGATTTATCGACAAAGGTACGGCGTACGGAGTAAGGCGTACAGCGAAAGCGTCCGACGCCGTACGCCGTACACCTTACGCCTTTAATGCGCTAGCCTGGCTCGAAGCGGGTAAGATCCGCACGGTTTATCACAAGCAGCTGCTTCCCACCTACGATGTATTCCTCGAAGAGATCTTCTTCCGGCCGGGCACGGAGACAAAGATCGTTCCATTTAAGGGGCATAGAGTCGGCCTGACGATCTGCGAGGACATTTGGGATGCTCACTATCCTGAAAAACCTCTGGCGGATCTCAAGCGCAAGGGCGCGGACCTTGTGATCAATATTTCGGCTTCGCCTTTTTATGGGGGCGTTGCGAAACGGCGCGAAACCCTGGTGCGCTCCCAGGCTCAAAAGTATAAGGTCCCGATGGTCTATGTGAATCAGGTGGGCGGCCAGGATGATCTCCTTTTCGACGGCCGTAGCTTCTCCATGGACGCGAAAGGCCGGGTTATTCATCAGGCACCCGCGTTTGAGGAGGGCCTCTTTTTCATCAGCCCGACCGATTGCACGAACCCGGGGCGTGCAACGGTCCGGGACGAGGTCTATCAGGCGCTTGTGATAGGCGTGCGGGACTATTTCCGGAAGAATGGGTTCAGGAAAGCCGTAATTGGGTTGAGTGGCGGTATCGATTCTGCGCTTGTGGCGGCGATCGCGGTAGATGCGCTAGGTAAGGATGCCGTCAAGGGCGTCACGATGCCCGGGCCGTTTTCCTCCGAGGGAAGCTGGAAGGATTCTGAAAAATTGGCGAGGAATCTGGGTATTGAGTTCGAAGTCCGGCCGATCAAAGGAATGTACGAGTTTTTTTTAAACAAAAAAACAGGGACTCGTACCTCGTACCTCGGGACTCGAACAAACGAGGAACCAAAACGAGGAACGAGTCCTGAGTCCCGAGTCCCGAATTTAGCGATGGAAAATCTTCAGGCGCGGCTGAGGGGCCTGGAACTCATGTTCATTTCAAACGATGAGGGGCGCCTGGTCCTTACGACCGGTAACAAGTCGGAGCTCGCAATGGGGTATTGCACGCTTTATGGTGACATGGCGGGCGGGCTCGCGGTGATTGGGGATGTTTACAAAACAGATGTTTACCGGCTCGCACGCTACCGGAATTCGGTCCCAATACCGATCAATTTCCTCGGAGAGGAAATTGGGGCCGTCCAAGCTAACATTATGGAAAAGAAACGAAAAGTTTGGACGGCTGAAAAAGTAATCCCGGAAGATACGCTGACGAAGGCGCCCTCCGCCGAGCTTCGGCCCAACCAGAAAGATCAAGACTCTTTGCCGTCTTATGACGTGCTGGACGAAATCCTTTGTCTTTACATTGAAAAGAACCTGAGCCGCGATGAGATCGTGCGAAAAGGGGTCAGGCACCTTTTTCCGCGCAAAAGAAAAAGGTGCCTGACCCCCTTGGCCGACCTTGTGACCGATATCATCCGCAAGGTCGACCATAACGAATACAAACGCCGCCAAACGCCTCCCATTCTGCGCGTGACCGAAAAAGCATGGTTCGGCCGTCGCATGCCGATCACGAATTGCTTCCAGGGATAAGGGATAAGCGGTAAGTGATAAGGCCAAAATCCATTCCCTTCAAACGGAAAATTCCTGTTAAAACTGAGAGAGGGGTATTTCTGCTCGAAATGACCGAGCGTGGGCTTTATGCCGTGCGGTTTCCTGGACATTATCACCGCGTTCACACACCCGGGGTG
>CAYMER010000009.1:0-4546 GCA_964389345.1 uncultured bacterium
CATCAGCCCGCCAACGCCTTCGACGATTATAAAATCATAGTGCTTTTGAAGTTCGCGATAACTTTTAAGGATTTGAGGGATATCCACTTCTTTTTTTTCGAGCATGGCCGCGACGTTCGGCGAAAGAGCATTGCGGAAACGCGACGGGCTCGTGAGCGGCGGGTATTCATTCTGGGCAGCCTCCATCAGAAAGGCTGCATCATGAGAAATGAGCCGTTCGTCGGCTCCATAACAACCGGTCGCCACGGGTTTCATCACACCAACCCTCATCCCGCGCGCCCGGAGGACGAGCGCAAGCCCGGCGGCAATTACTGTTTTCCCGACGTCGGTGTCTGTTCCCGTGATGAAAATTCCCGCCTTCATAAAAACCTCGCACAACGCATATCGCGCAAAGCGCAGCGGAAAAGCTTCTTCGTTGTGCGTTGAGCATTGCGCGCTGCGTTAGCTAATGTCATTTGTCGCCTCTTTAATCGATTCATACGTAATATTCAACAATTTATCGAGTTCGCTTTCCGTCATCGCCAAGGGCGGCATGAGCACAATCACCGGCCCCAGCGAGCGAAGGATCGCGCCTTTTCCCCGCGCTCGCTCGATAACGCGAGCGCCAATTTTTTCCTTAGCCTCGAATGGTTTTTTGGTCGTTTTGTCGCGGACCAGTTCGATCCCGACCATGACGCCGCATTGACGTATATCGCCGACAAATTCCAGTCCGTAAAAAGCTTCCATCCTTTTTTTTATGAACAGGAGCTTGGGCTGTAATTTTTCGAGCGTTTTTTGCTTTTCAAAAAGTTCGAGATTCGCGATCGCGGCCGCGCAAGCCAGCGGATTCGCCGTGTATGTGTGGCCGTGAAAGAACGTTTTGAACTCTTCGTACCGGCCCAGGAACGCCTCGTAGATCTCTTCGGTTGTAAGGGTCGCGGCAAGCGGCAGATATCCGCCCGTGAGGCCTTTGGCGACCGCCATAATATCCGGCGTTACGTTTTCGTGCTCTGCGGCGAACATTTTCCCGGTCCGCCCGAATCCCGTCGCAACCTCGTCAAAGATGAGGAGCGTATTATACTTTCGCGTCAGCTCCCTGGCACGGGAAATATACCCGTCGGGCTGATCGATCATTCCCGCGGCTCCTTGCATCAGGGGCTCCATCACAAACGCGGCGATCTCGTGTTGGTGCTCCGCCAGAACTTTTTCCATCGCTTCAAGTGCTTCTTTTTTTACTTTTTCCGGGTCGCTCGCCGTTCCCCACCGATAACGATAAGGCGACGGGATGGCGAACGTGTCAAAAAGAAGCGGCTTGTAGATCTGATGGAACAGGTCGATCCCGCCGACGCTGACAGAGCCGAGTGTGTCGCCGTGATAAGCGTTCACGAGCCGCGCAAATTTTTTCTTTTCGGGCTGACCTTTTTGCGCCCAATACTGGAACGCCATTTTAAGCGCGATCTCCACGGCCTCGGACCCGGAATCGGAATAAAAGACGCGTGACAAATCTTTCGGAACAATGCCGATAAGTTTTTCCGCGAGTTCAATGGCCGTGGGATGCGTCAGACCAAGAAACGTGGTGTGGGAAATTTTTTTAAGCTGCTTTTCGATCGCCCTGTCGATCTCTTTCACTCGATGCCCGTGCACATTGCACCAAAGCGACGATACTCCGTCGAGATACCGCCGTCCCTCGGTATCGATCAGAGTGCACCCTTCCCCTTTTTCAATGACCGGGAAGTCCTCCGTCTGCCAATCCTGCATCTGCGTGAACGGGTGCCAAATATATTTCCGGTCCTTGGCGACCCACTCGGCTGTTTTCATCTCTTGGTTCCGCATTTAGGTTTACCCTCTCCCGCCCCGCTACATTTCAATTTCTGCAAAGTTGAAACCGGGGCTGGGGATTCGGTCCTTTACTGCCTGCTGACGTCATTTCACGTAAATTTCTGTGCATTATGTTTTAGACCTTGAGAATTTCATCGCCTGCCGCAATCTGCTGTTCGGGATTCTCTTCAATAATGACGGCGGTAGAGAATTTGTTATAAAGTTTCTCCATTTGAATCGTGGCAATATCTTTACCGCCCCTGAAAACTTTCAGGTGGTCCCCTATTTTGATTCCATCCCGAAGCCCTATGTTAACCACCACAAAATCAAACTTATGGTTCACGGACATCACGCTCTGGGAAGCCAAAACGCTCCCCTTCGCTGGCTCTGGTTGCGACGGCTTGATATTTTTTTCGTTCGATGCAGCTTGTGCTGCCGTCATGATTGAATGCTGAGAACCCAACCCATGCACACCACACCCCGCTAAAAGCCATAGAGCCAGAATTCCCAGCCCAAGCCCCCCGCCAGCCCTTTTCAGTTTCTCCGCATCATTCATCCCCGCAACCCTCGCTTTTTTATACCCTCTTTAAATTCTTCGCTCCTTTACGGCTTACGTCTTTGAGTTTCCATTTTCATCATACTCCCTAAACAACCCTCCCAACTCTCCGCTCTTGTGAACTCCCTCGATTTTTAACTTTCCGCTTTCGTAATAGGCCGTTAACAGCCCTTCAAATTCTCCGTTCTTAAAAACTCCCTCGGATTTTAACTTTCCGTTTTCGAAATAATTCTTAAAAGACCCTTCGAGCTTTCCGTCTTTGTAATCTCCCTCGGATTTTAACTTTCCATTTTCGTCATACCACTTGGCCGTCCCCTCAATCTTTCCGTTCTTGAAAACCACTTCCCTTTTTAACCGCCCGTTTTCGTCATACCACTTCGCCGGCCCCTCAAGCTTTCCGTTCTTGAAAACCACTTCTCTTTCTAGTTGCCCGTTTTCGTCATACCACTTAACCATTCCCTCGGGCTCTCCTTTCCACAAAACCCCTTCGCTTTTCAACTTTCCGCTTTCGTAATAATTCTTGAACGGCCCCTCGAGCTTTCCGTCCTGGTAATATGTCTCAAATCTTAACTTCCTGTTGCTGAAATACTCCTTCGCAGATTCCTCCCCGTATCCGATAGAACTAAATGCTACCGCCGAAATCACGACAACTCCGATGAACCCGCCAATGAAAGCTCCTGTTTTAATCATGCCACAACCCCCTTTTCTGTTTCCGTGCTTTCTCACCTGAACTGTTCTTTTACTTTGGGACGGGTAAAGTAGCAAATCAAAACCAAATTAAACATAACACCGAGTAGTATCATTATGATGACTGTTACCAACATCCCTTTTTTATAAACGACCATTGCTTTTTGTTTAAATTCTTCAATTTGTTGTTCGGTCACCTTCGGGGCTTCGGGTCTCGCATGTTGTTTTCCCGCTTCAAGACCCGCATAAAAACTTCTTTCAAACCTGCTCATATCATATTCTTTGACCTTGTTCAGACCATAGGAGGCGGTGAGCAGGGTTTCAACCAATGCTATGCTTGAAATTACGATGATTGCTATGCGGGCCCAGTTCTTTAATCGGAACAGAAATGCAGCGATCACAATAGACAATGGCATTATGATCAGGTATAGATAATTTGAGATGGGGAGGTTGTACTTCCAGCCCTCCGGGGCAGACAATAAATTAAGGACCGAACCAATAATAATTAATACGCCTAGTATCGTTACACCTTTTAGCTTTTTCGTTTCCTTCATTTCCATAGCCCCTCCTTTTTCTCCGGATTCTTTCTGCAGCTTCAAGAATAACTCCTGATGTTTCACCTTCGGCAGGATGGCCTGTATGCCGGCTCGCTCAATGGCTCTCCCTTGCCGTATAGCTTATAGACTATACAGCAACATGACGCACTAATTGAATTTGACCCGAAATTTCCGACCAAGTGACTTGGCCACGCGCACGAGGAACTCCACGGAGGGGTTCTGGATCCCCCGCTCAAGTCGGGAAATATTGGCCTGCCGGGTTTTCGCAAGCCGGGCCAGTGTTTGTTGTGTCATCCCGGCTTGTCTCCTTGCCCGGGCAACTTCTTCCCCGATTTTTCGCTGAATATTCATATTCATCCTTATAGCCTAAAGGATATACAGCCACTTCTCGATCAATTTACTTCCTTACTCTCAGGGCGCTTACGTCTGTGCGCAAGAACCGCTTAAAACGGGCCCGCTCCTTCTCCCGTCCAAAGAAAGGGGGGTAGACCCCAATTGCTTTATTTCTTCATTTTCGCGATAGTCCCGTTCGGCATCTTGAATCGCTCAGAGATTATCATAATTCATCTTCTCGATAAAGAGACCCCACTCCCTGTCAAGATCGCGGATCTTCTCTTCCGGTAAATTGGCGCGAAAATAATTCTCCGCATCTGCCCGGGAAAGAGGCCCTCTTTGAAGTTCGTAGTGAAGGTAGTCGCGGAAGAATTTTGAAAAAAATGGGTTTTTCCCGTCCAGGAAAAAAGCGGTCAGGCTCCAGGCCCTTAGGTAAAATTCCATTTTTTCATCTTTGCCCGGGGACTGGTCGTAACGCTCCCAGGAACGGAAAAGATCGAACGCTCTTCTCAGCTTCCCTTCCTCATAAAGATTCTTGAGCCACCCGAGAATCTCCTCAACAAGCGGTTTCGCCCCCGCCCTGGCGAGCTTAAAAGACAGGTAGTTGGCGAGCCCC
>CAYMER010000010.1:0-2661 GCA_964389345.1 uncultured bacterium
TTTCTGGAGGGCGATGTGATCCTGAAGACCGCAGACGGCGAAATTGCGTTCGGGAAAGGCGACCTTGTGACATTCCCTCAAGGATTGAAATGCGTCTGGAACATCAAGAAGGCCGTGAAAAAGCATTATAAATTCGGGTAATCAACGTCAAGGAGGACAAGCGTTCATTGCTTGCCTGTCCTCTATAAAAAGCGGAAAGGTATTTATGACATCTCCCACACCCAAAACGAATGCCATGCTCATCTGTGATTATGTGATTACCGAGCGCGGTACGAACAAGAAAAGCCTGATCGGTGTTTTCGAGAATATCGGAGCGGCGACCTTCCCCTGTACGCATTTCGCACTGTCGGTCTATATCAAGCTGACGGACGCGCAGGGAGGTTACAATTTCCGTCTGGAACTTGTGGACCTGCAAAGCGATGCCATGATCGGCAAAAGCGAAATGCCGGAGGAAGTGCGTGTCCCTAGCCCGCTCGATGCGCATGAGCTGGTGTTCAACCTTCGCGGGGTTCGCTTTATGCACGCTGGCAATTATGAATTCCGGATCTTCGCCAATGACCGGATCTTCGGGCAGAAGAAGCTTGTGGTCGAGCAGATCGATCCGAATGCTCAAAATCCGGGGCCCCAATAACCGGGAGGTCTTATGGCAAAGACAGCGATCGTGATACTCGCGGAGGGGTTTGAAGAGCTTGAAGCGGTCGCGCCGATTGATATCCTGAGGCGTGCAGGCGTGCGCGTTACGATCGCAGGAGTGATGGATCTCCAGGTGAAAAGCTCCAGGAATATTGGAGTCCGGGCGGACGCACTCTTGAAAGACATCAAGGATCTTCCCGATGCCGTGATCCTTCCCGGAGGGCTTCCGGGAGCCACAAATCTTGCTAAATCCGCGGAAGTCGCAGATCTTGTCAAAAAAATGAACGCGGCAGGGAAGCTCGTGGCCGCAATCTGCGCGGCGCCCGCGGTTGTGTTGGCCCCGCTCGGAATTCTGGACGGTAAAAAAGCGACCTGCTATCCGGGCTGTGAAAGTGGTTTTTCCACGAAGACGGTCCATTTGAAGGATCGTGTGGTCAGGGACGGGAATGTGATTACAAGCCAGGGGCCGGGCACGTCCCTGGAATTCGCACTGGAAATAGCAGTTCAGCTCGCGGGAAAAGATATGGCTGATAAAGTTCGCGACCAAATGCTGATCAAGGCGTAGACAGCATGGGATCTTTTGAAGTCGAACAGAAATACCGGCTGAAGGATCCCGCAAAGGTCCGCGTGCTTTTAAAGAAACTAGGCGCTCAGAAAATCGCAGAGGGAAGCGAAACGAACGAGTTCTTTGACCGCGGGAAAGAGCTCAGGCAGAAGCGGCTTGCGCTGCGGCTCCGGAAATACGGGAAAAAAGCCGCGCTAACGCTCAAAGGGCCCCGGCTCAGATCCAGATTCACAAAACGTATGGAAATCGAGTCCCCGGTGGATCATGCTCTTATGGGGAAGATCCTCCGGTTGGCGGGTTTTAAAGTTGTGATGTATTACAAGAAAGAAAGAGAGCTTTACTGCCTTGGCGCAAGTATTATCACCTTGGATCGGCTGCCCCGCTTCGGCCGTTTTCTTGAAATCGAAGGCCGGCCACAGGAGATTCAAGTAATCGAACAGAAACTGGGCCTCACCCGTTTGGATCGGGAAGAACGGTCTTATCTTCAAATGATGTTTGGGTGGAAGCACTAATTTTTCATGTCATTTCCGCGCAAGCGGGAATCCAGTTTGGATCCCCGACAAAAATATTTGGGGATGACACGAGTCAGAGGTTTTTAAAACGGGGGGAATGATATGGTCATTGCATCGGATATACGAGTAGGGAATGTGATTCGGGTGGACGGGAAGCTTTGCAAGGTGCTGACGCAGGAGATACGCGGGACGGGGAAATTCGGCAAGAGTGCGATGCTGAAGCTCCGGAGCCTTGAGGAAGGGAATGTGATCGAAAAGAAAATGTCGGCGGACGCGGACGCGGAGGAAGTGGACACCCGTGTCGTGGAGATGCAGTATCTTTACCGCGAGGGCGATCATTTCATGTTCATGAATATGGAGACCTACGACCAGTTCCCTCTTCCGGCAAAGTCTGTCGGAAAGCACGAGGTGTTTCTCCGGGAAAATGAAGTGATCAAGGTGCTTTTCGGGGAAGGGAAAGTCCTAAGCATCGCTTTCCCCAAGATCGTCGAGCTTAAGGTGGTGAGCACGCCGAAGGGATTAGGCGCCGATGCGAATTTCAAGGAGGCCGAGCTGGAGAACGGTCTGATGGTCCTGGTGCCTCAATTTGTCAGCGAAGGCGAAACGATCCGTCTCAATACCGACGACCTGAGCTATCTGGACCGGATCTCCGTCAGGAGTATGTCTTAAAACGATCTCAGATCTCAAATTTGAAATATCAGAAATGAAAAAAATTATTGTTTCTTTTACCGTGATTCTTTCAGGCGTGTTTTTGGGGGGATCAGTTTTCGGGGAGGACGCTGTTATGGAAAAGATCACGATCACGAGCCCCGTGTTTCAGGAAGGAGGGAGGATCCCTTCCGAGCACACTTGTGATGGCGCGGATGTCTCGCCGCCGCTTCAGTGGACGGGTGTTCCGCAGGGTGCCAAAAGCCTCGCGTTGATCTCGGATGATCCGGACGCGCCGATGGG
>CAYMER010000011.1:0-4636 GCA_964389345.1 uncultured bacterium
GATATAAGCCCCGGTTCCGTCCTGAAGAATCTTGGTCTGGTTACTTCCCGTCTGGAAATTCGTCGAAAAAAGAGCACCGCTGGCCAGTCTGCCCCGGACCGGAAGATAATTCTCGATCTCGAGGATCAACCCGTTCCGAAACTGTATCTGCCCGCTTTGGATCTTTTGCTCGTCATCCAGAACGACATTGACGGCCTTATCCCCTGCCGGAGAATCGATCTCGATCAAACCGTCATCTCCTTTTTTGATCTGCATGCCATCCTTCGCCTCGTAGCCGATCAGGCTCACGGCCCGGAGATCGGTCGCATTGAAGATGTTCGTCCACTTATAATCCTGCGGCATATTCTGCGAACTCTGGAGCGTCGCGGAATAATCCGAATAGGCGTAGAGATACCCTTCCCGTGTGAGGTGTTTGAGCAGGTTGCCGTTCGTGTCGTAATACCACGTGGTGCCGTCATCATCCGTCACTTGGGTCTCACCCGACACGAATTTATAACTGGCGCTTTGAAGAACGCGATTTTTATAGAAAAACTCCGCGCCGATTAATGCTCCATTCTGATACTCGTAAGTTGTGCTCACGCCGCCGTTCGACGCGGACTCTATGAGTTTTCCGCCCTTAAACCGGCGGATATCCCCGGTGAGATCATCCTTAATAAGAGTAATTTGATTGCCTTGCGCGTCAAACTCATAACTAAGCTCATAAACTTTGCCATCGGATTGCGTGATCTTCCTGAGCTCGCCATAGCGATAATTGAGGCTACCCACTGCCGCATGAGTTCCGGAAGAATCCTGGATCGTCCCCTGAGCCGCGTTTCCCTGCGCGGAATATTCATTCACTGTCCCGTCCGGAAGAACTACCCGGGTGACATCGGAGCCGTTCACGCTCACTTCCGCGCCGTCAAAACGTTTGAAACCGACAAGCTGTCCAAGATGAGCCGCGTCTTGATCCGAATAGGAGATCGAGGAAGGCATATCCATAAGCGGAACAAGATTGCTGTAGGAAAGCGGCACATGCGACGCGATCTCGGCGCCTACGCTGGTAAAAGTATCCGCCTCGACTTTCAGACCCTGAAGCTCAGAGGCGCTGATGGAAACATAGTTTTCCCAAAGCGGGTGATCGATCGTTTTGATCGCAAGATAGGAAATATCCTTGATGCGAACCAGACCTGTTTTCCCGACACCCCCGGCTTCACGGATCGCTTCGAGCGTGATCTCCCCCTCGCTTCCGGACTTTCCCGCCAAAGAAAATCCGAAAGATTGATATTGATTCGGAGCGTTATCCAGCTCAAACGAGTAGAGCGTCTGACAAGTCGGGGTCTTTAACACGAAATTAAAATCCTGGTTCCAGGTCATGCTTGCATCCTGCTCGATCGTCAGCTGAATAAAATCATAGCCGCCCAGACTAACCGGCTGCGAATAATTCCAGGCGACCATGCCCAGGGTCGGCCCGCTTAAACTGTTATAACGGAATTGATACCATCCGTAAGGCACCCCATTTTGAAAAAGCTTCTGGCCGTAAGTAATTTCGCCGCTGGGCAAGTACCCCACGCTAAATCCTCCAATCCCGGCGATTGGAATGATCTGCTGGGGTGTTTCTCTGAGGATCTCTTGTTTCTCCAGGCTACGTTCCGACCGCAAAAGATAATCAAAAATTGACAGAGTACGCGTCACGATGCTTGAGTGGCCGAAGCTGTCAATAACCGTTTCATCAAAGATGGCATTAATGCCGGTCATTTGCCCGCTTACATTGAGCGTATAAGTAAACGTCGTTTTTCCGTTCTGGGATGTCTCGACACCGATGATCCGGGTTCCTTTGTAATAGACCTTGACCCCGTTCGGTCTCACAACGGTCTGCTCCCCGCCCTGGTCAATGTCGAACTCGCGTCCGTCATTCATTTTGACGTGCGCTTGAAGCAGGCTTTGATCATCGGAAAACACAAGCTGTGTCAGCGTTGATTCCGGAAGTTCGATCGACTCGATCTGTCCGTTTTTGAAATGTGTGATCCGCCCGCTCTCGACGATCGTCTGTAGTTTCCCATCCGGGCCGTAAACTCTTTCACTGTCGTTACTCTTCATCACAAAAGATTGGATCTCACCCCGGAAAGTTTCGTCATAATAGAAGCGCCCTTCCTCGAGCTGGCCATGTGCCAGATCAAGAATAAATGTCGCGAGGCCTTTTTCGAAAAGAACCGTTCGTCCGTTCCTGAAAACCCATTTCATGAGTTGTCCGTTACGGAAATATTGAGTGCTCCCATTCGCCCGTTTCAATACCCCATCTACAAGCTTCCCTTCTGAATCGAGCGTGAAATCCTCGAGGATCTCGTCCGCCTCCACCGTGCCTCCGCCCGTCGTCTGGAGTAATACTCTGCTTCTGAGAAGAGCACGAATCTCAGAATCGCTTTTCCCAAGCGTGGCCTGCCAATCCACCTGATTCGATGTCCGTACCTTGAAAGCGCTCAAGGGGCCAAGGTATACATCCCCGCTAACAGCCCCTCCATCAGGCGATTGAATGACCACAGCGATTTTTTGTAAAAAACCGGCGGGCTTGGCCACCGGAATCTGGAAATACTGCCAATCCTGTGTAAGTTTTCCGGTCACAAAAATTTCGCCCATCCCCGTCAATTCGAATTTGAGGCTGACCCCGACCGGCGCATTGGGACCAAGCCGAACCGGAACCGAAATGTAATCGTACTGTGATAGATCGCGATTATTGTAGATTGCATAAAGTCCGACCGGCATCGAGGCCTGCTGAAGATTAAAAGTGATGTGGCGCACCTCTCCGATGGAGTCTGTCACGAGAGAACTGTTTGCATACCCATGAGAGGGCGTATAGAAAGCGCCTTGGCTCGTCGCCTCATTCAAGAGATCCAGGCTGACTGCGCTAAAAAGGGAACGCGACATGTCTCCCCGCCCGGGAAGAAGCAGGTATTGCGCGAGAGTCATTTTTTTGAGACTGCTCCCGTCTTCAAATTCGATCTCCGTATCATGAAAATTCCCGTCTGGATCGAGATAATCATAAATATGGCCTTCTCCGAATTCGGGATCCACGAGCGTGGAAATAAAAGAGCCGCGTTTCGTGAGAGCATTCGTCAAGCCATCCGGATGTTGATTCGTTCCAGTATAGAGAACCGGCGTTGAAAGACCAAAAGACGGAGGCGCGGGATTTGCGGCGGCAACAGGTGCGAGATTAAAACTCATGCCCTGGTAAAGCGCGTCAAAGTTCGCTGACAGCCCGTTTTGCTGGAGATACTGCGTGAAATAATTTTGACTTGTACCCAGAAGCGAAAGAATGAACGACGCTTGATCCACACCAAAGGCTTGATTCGAAAATACAACCTGCCCGTTTCTGAGCGCCACGGAGTCAACGAAGCCTGCGGCCGTCCGGATCCCCGGGAATTTCGCTTCAATATTTTTCAAGAATTGAAGCGTGTAATGCGGCGCCAGTAAAAAAGCGCCTGCGGTCCCATAAAGGGAGCCGATATTCGTTGAAAGCGCGTCATCGGTCTCGGAAGCGGCCGGAAGTCCGACCTTCCCGTTATAACCGTTCCCTGGATCATCGCCTGCCGAAAGAAGGCCGGGGATCCCATTTTGATTGGCAAATTCCGCCTGTGTATAAAGGAAATTCCGGAGAGCGACGTTGAACTCAGAATACTTCGTTTCGTCGACATGCATGAGAGGCCAGAACATCTGGAAGGCGCCGCCGTCAAAAGGAACCGCGTTTTCGATTTGTGTGCCGTCCTTCGTTGTAAAGGGGCGGATCGTAACATCCAGATTATCCAGCGCGGGTTTGTAATTCGAGTTACGCGTCGCAAGCCACACGAGACCCGGTAAAAACTCGTTGAAAACGCGATCCATATGCCCGGTATCAAAATAAGAGTCTCCATTCGCATAAAATTTGCGCGCACTGTAAAAACGGTCGGCCGAGTTGTCGTAAAACTGCGCGTACCCCACATCCTGAAGAGAAAGGATCGAATTGATGTGGGCGACAATAAGATTCCGCTGAGAATTGAGCGCCGGGTCTTCAAGCACTAATCCCGACAAGGCGCCAAGAACGCTCGCAAGGCTCACCGAAAGATTGAGGTTGTCCCCGATTCCAATATTGTCAAATGATCGGCTGTAACTCATGACCCGTTTCGTCCCGGTCTGTATTCCGTCCGCATCGTAAACCGGCTGTGTTTGTTTTGAGATCTTGAAAAACGAGAACATGCCGTTCCATCCGGCCTGGGACTGGACTTTCTGAAGTTCGGCGAGAAGCGATTCGAGTTTCTGGAAAGCCTGAACCTGATTCATCGTGGACGGCGTGTAATCCCCCTTCGCGATGGCCGCCAGGATCTCCGCCCAAAAACCAACGAGTGTCGCCTGGCTGTAGTCCGATTGCCGGTGAGTGTCATTCAGATAATTATCCACCGGTATCCCGCTGTCGGTGTCGATCCCCAATTGATCCGTAAAATAATGGAACTGGGCGTCGACCAGCCCATTCCGGTAGTTGGTTTCGTCGGCGGTGAGCGGATCCGGATTTATCGACGTGGGTTTCTCAAAAGGAAGAGGGTCCGTACTTTGCACTTCCACAATCTTCCCATCCGTCGTGATCTGTTTAGATCGGAAGAGCGTCGTGTAGGGAAAGAGTGTTCAGAGC
>CAYMER010000012.1:0-3340 GCA_964389345.1 uncultured bacterium
TCCACAAAGGGTGTGACAACCGGCGCGGCCGCAGAAAGAACGAAGCCGGTTGCGGTAACGATTCGACTGGTATTCCCGGAAGCGGAAACCATGCTCGCGGAAAAATCTCCCGACCCCGCTAAAGGAGTCGTCGGCACAGCATTTGTGTTTTCAAAGTCATCTTTTAACTGAAAAAGCGCCTGATTGACACCTGCCTCGGCGAGCCAGAGCGCCTGGGTTGAATCGGAATACCGGGTGGCGACACTCCTCTCGGAGATGCTGCGTATGAGGAACGCAACCCCTAAGGCGGCTAAAACCGCAATGACGATATAACAGGTAATTAAAACTACGCCGCGTTGATTCATGGTCATGCATTCCTTATCTGAATTCGTTCGGTTAGAGAAAATGTAAGTGTCCGATTTTGCCCGAAAGAACTGAAAGTTTTGCTTGTTTGCATCTGCATATTGAGGATATGTTTTACGGGATCTTTGGAAGCCGTCAAAACCGTCACATCATTGGCTCTTATTTGGGGCGCACCGCCTGGAACTGTGCGATGTAGTTGCCAGAGATCCTTACCCGCGACTACCGTGTGAACAACACTATAGCTGACGCCGGCTTGGTCCGGCGTATCAAAAGTAATGCTAAAATTACCATTGGCATCGGGCCCGGGAGTCTGTAAGGTGGCCCAGCTAGCCTTCCTGGCCTCCTTGATCAGCCAACCCATTCCTTGCCTTGCCTCACGTTGGAGATTAAGCGAGTTCAGGTTGGTGTTGTAACTGGTCCCGCCAATCCCAAGAACACCGAAAATGCCGGCAATGACAAAACTAAAGATCCCGATCGCTATCAGGGTCTCTAATAGGGTCAGCCCTTTCATCCCCGTTTTGAAGTATAGGTTCTTAATGTGAGTGTCCTCGCATTGGTCTGAAGTTTATTGTTCCACTGGACCGTAACGGTGATCAGTGGCGGATGATTTACCGGATCGGCGTCAGAATAAGTGGTTGTAATGGATTCGTTATCCAAAACACAGGGATAAACATAAGGCAAAGTGCATCCCAATTGACTGCCGATGGCGGCAACCGTATTCAAGTTCCAGGTCGCCAGATTTAGCTGAAGATCGCTGGTCTCATGATTTCTCATGTACTCCATGATGTCTTCCATGATGGCTTCGGCGTGGGTCGCGGAAATGCCTTTGTTACGGTTGGTTTGATCGAGCAGTCCGCATTTTATAAATACTGGCAGTATGCCGGCCATAGCGAATGCGAAGATCGCGGCCGCCACAAGCACCTCAAAAAGAGAAAATCCTTTTTTGCTTTCCGTGGGCCTTTTCATGCTCTCCATCGTTCCTCCTTTTAAGATACCGCTATATTCCACTCCCGCTACAAGTCTACAGCCCTATGAGTTGTTACGCAAGATTGTTTAACTAGCAAAAACGATCATTATTTCCTTAGAAAGTCTCTCATAACTCAAATTTGATCATAAATCGATTTAAAGAATAGCCAGCAAGACCGATTCACCCACTTCGGAACATGGTTTCGAAACAAGGTTCGGAAGTGGGTTTGGCATCCCAAACCCGGTTTTTAAAGAAGGCCATGCTTTTTCGTTGCGCCTTGGCCCTTGCGATTTTTCTATTGCTGGATTATTGACCCTGGGATTTTGTATACTACCCTTGTCTTAGATTTTTTTCTGTAATGGTTGACAAGGGTTGCCCCATCCCGCCTTTGTAGCGGCGGGATGATAAGTATCGGACTGCCCTTACTTTAAACTTTTTTCGATTAAGGAACCCATGGAAAACACATCATTCTTAACCGAGATCCTTCTGGTTCTTCTGATGGCCACGGTGGTTGCCGTGATCTTCGAAAAATTCCGCCTTCCAACGATCCTCGGATTTCTTCTGACAGGCGTGATCATCGGGCCCCAAGGTCTCGGCATTCTTTCCAACGGTGAACATATCCGGATGCTCGCGGAGCTTGGCGTGGTGCTCCTCATGCTCACGATCGGCCTGGAGTTCTCGGTCGAGCGGTTGCGCGGGATGCAAAATATCGCGGTGATCGGCGGAAGCTTGCAGATTCTTGTTTCGATCGTTGTTTCCCTGGCCTTCGCCTGGTGGCGCGGCTGGACTTTTTATGAAGGTTTTTTCCTGGGCGCGGTCATCGCCTTGAGCTCGACCGCGATCGTGCTGAAATATCTGATGGATCGCGGCGAGATCGATTCGCCGCATGGCCGCATCGCGATCGCGATCCTGATCTTTCAGGACTTGGCGGTCGTGCCGCTTATGATCTTTCTTTCCGCCTTCGGACAGTCCATGAGTTCGGTGGGTTTGGCCCTCGGCCTCGCGTTCCTGAAAACAGTTTTGCTTCTGGCCGGGGCTTTCGTCTTTTCGCGTTTTCTTCTTCCCCAACTTCTTTATCGCGTGGCCGCGATCCGGAACCGCGAGATCTTCTTCCTTTTCTCGGTCGTGGTGTGCTTAGGGATGGCGTGGGGGAGCGGCGCCCTCGGGCTTTCCATGGCCATCGGCGCGCTTCTGGCCGGTTTCATGTTCGCGAACACCGGATTTTCACATCAGCTGATTGGTGACATCATCCCGTTTCGCCATCTTTTTGTGAGCATTTTCTTCGTCTCGATCGGGCTTTTATTCGATCTCCACTTTTTCCTGAATCATATCTTCCTCGTGCTGTCGGTGGTGAGTCTCGTGCTTTTCATCAATTTCTTCATCATGACGCTTCTGATCATGGCTTTCGGGTTCCCGCCGCGCGTGGCCGTAATCACCGGGATCATCCTTTCGCAGATCGGAGAATTCTCATTCCTTCTGATCGAAATGGCACGCGGGTCGGGACATATTACGCCCGAACTTTACCAGGTTCTGCTTTCAACGGCGTTTTTGACCATGTTGATGACGCCGCTTTTATTTGCCGCGATCCCGTTCGTTCTGAAAGTTCTAAGCCGGTTCATGATCTTTGGTGTGCCGCCCAAGAACTGGACCAAGCCGGACCGTACGCTTTCTTCCCTTACGGGGCATGTGATCCTCTGCGGGTTCGGGCCGACAGGCCAGGACTTGGCCATCGCTTTCCAGGAGGAAAAGGTTCCGTTCGTGATCGTTGAAATGAACCCGGTCAGGATGCGTGAGGCCAAGAAGATGCACATGAAGGCCATTTACGGAGATGCCGCCAATCAGGAGGTGCTGAAAAGGGTCGGGATCAGCCGCGCGCGAGCGGTCATCGTGAGTTTTCCCGATCCGCTTGGCATGACCCAGATCATCCGTGTGGTGCAGGGCCTGAATCCCGAGGTGATTCTCGCGGTCCGGTCCCGTTACCAGGGACAGATGTCACAGCTTTATGAGCTGGGAGCGGACATCGTGGTCACC
>CAYMER010000013.1:0-3213 GCA_964389345.1 uncultured bacterium
GCGGGCGGCGGACGCGGTCGCGCCGGTCATCAGCGCAGGCGATACAGCTTGGGTCCTTATGTCCGCAGCGCTTGTCTTCCTGATGACTCCAGGGCTGGCGTTTTTCTACGGCGGTTTGGTTCGCAAGAAAAACATGCTCTCGGTCCTTATGCAATGTTTCATGTTGATGTGCATCATCACGCTTCAATGGGTGATCTTTGGCTACAGCCTTTCCTTTGGGCCCGACATCAAAGGAATCATCGGAAGTCTGAGCTGGGCGGGCCTGCACGGCGTTGGCCTCGAACCTTTCGCGGATTATTCGGCGACGGTTCCGCATCAAGCTTTTATGATCTATCAAGCGATGTTCGCCATCATTACGCCGGGTCTTATCCTCGGAGCTTTTGCGGAGCGCATGAAATTTTCGGCGTTCGTGGTCTTCTCGCTCCTTTGGGCCACGTTTGTTTATGATCCTGTTTGCCACTGGGTTTGGGGTGTGGGCGGATTTCTCCGAAATTCAGGCGCTCTGGATTTCGCGGGCGGCACAGTCGTCCATATCAACGCCGGCGTCGCGGCCTTGGCTTGTGAGCTCGTATTAGGAAAAAGAAAATGTTATCCCAGTCATATGTCGCCTCCGCACAATCTCCCGTTCGCCGTGCTTGGCGCGGGACTTTTATGGTTCGGATGGTTCGGTTTCAACGGGGGAAGTGCTCTGGGCGCGAATGGCCTTGCGACGAGTGCGCTTGTCGTGACACACGTTGCCGCGGCGGCCGCAGGCCTTACTTGGTCCCTCTTGGAATGGAAGATCAATTCCAAGCCCACTATGCTTGGCATGATCACCGGAGCGGTCGCCGGTCTTGTCGCCATTACACCTGCAGCAGGATTTGTCGGCCCGCTGGACGCCATTTGGATCGGGGTTGGGGTTTCGGTGATCTGTTATTTCTTTGTCGCGATAGTGAAAACAAAGTTCGGATACGACGATTCGCTGGACGCTTTTGGTGTGCATGGCGTCGGTGGGATCTGGGGCGCCTTGGCGACAGGTCTTTGGGCCACGAAAGCGGTCAATCCGGCCGGGAATAACGGCCTTTTTTACGGGAACCCGGGGCTGTTCCTTGTTCAGCTGAAAACGGTGGTCATCACCCTTGTGTATTCGTTCATCGTTTCTTTTGTGCTTCTCAAGATCCTGGATGCCCTCATAGGTCTGCGCGTTTCTGAGGACGAAGAACGTATCGGGTTGGACCTCACACAACACCGTGAATCCGGCTACACCATCTTAGACTGAAAGGAGAAATGCCATGAAATACATCATTGCAGTGATCCAGCCGGACCGTGTGGATGAAGTTCTTCGAATTCTTGAAGAAAAAGAGATTCATCTTGTGACGGTCACAAGTGTTTTGGGGCGCGGGCGCCAGAAGGGCATTTCGGAGATTTATCGTGGGCATAAAGAAGCAGGAAGGTTGCTTAGAAAAGTGAAGCTCGAGATCGCAGTGAATGAATCCTTTGTGAGGGCTACGGTGGATGCGATCAAAGAGGGTTCGCGCACGGGGCATATTGGGGACGGCAAGATCTTTGTCCTCGATCTCAAGGAGTGTTTTCGGATTCGTACCGGGGAGGTCGGCGAAGTGGCGATCGGGTGATATCGGTTTGTTTTAAAGCGAATGTTTTAAAGGAGAAAGTTATGAGCAGGGTATCCAGAGTTTTTTCGGGGCTTTTCTTGATCGGGATGTGTGGCATCCCCGGAGCTATTTTTGCCGAGACCGATGAAGTGCCCTCACTTAAAGTCCTAGCAACAGAGGTCCCGCCGGCGCTGACGGCGGCTTCGACCCAGGGGCTTCTGAGGGATATCCTGGATTGGGCGAGGATCGGCCCAATCCTCAATAAACTCGGCGTCAAGATCTACGGCTATTTCGAGGCCGGAGTCATGTATGACACGACCGCGACCCGAAATGGCGCTGGACCGACTTTTCTAGGGTTCAACTATTTCAAGAACACCCCGATGCTGAACAAGATCAGCTTGAATGTTGAACGGACGGTCGATCCCTCCAAGAAAGAGTTCGACTTCGGATTCCGTCTCGAAGGGATCTGGGGCACGGACGCGAAGTTCATTCACTCGAACGGTATCGCGAACACGCAGACGGGCCGGTATCAGATGGACCCCTTGCAGGCCTATGTGGACGTGGCGACGCCTTACCTGCCTATCAGGATCCGCGCCGGAAAATGGATCGGGCTCGCCGGTTTTGAACAGTTCAGTGCCAATATCTACGGTGCGTTCGGCGATCCGGCCCGTGCGTTCTATTCTTACAGTTATCAGTTCCTCTACGCGGAGCCGGGGACACAGACCGGTATCCTGGGGATTTACGTGCTGAATCCACAATGGTCCTTCGATCTCGGCATGACGGACGGCTGGAACCAATCGACTCGTGATGCCAACCATTATGCGGACATCCTGGGCCGCATCAGCTATACACCGGATGACAAGACCGCGGTCATTTTTGTGATGACCGAAGGCCCTGAATATCCGACAGGAGTGGGTCGCGGTCTACCTCCCGGCGACAATAAAGACTGGTGGACGGCGATGAATTTGGTCGTGACCCGGAAAGTGACCCATAAATTGAGCGTGGGCCTTGGCGGCGACTTTGTGAACGCACCGCACATCCCCGGGTTGGACAAAGGCGCCAAACAGTGGGGAGGCGTGGCGGGTTACGGGAGTTATGCCTTCAATCCGCATGTCACATTGAATTCGCGCGGGGAGTGGTATATCGACGCGGCCAACGGGTTTTCGAATGGCGCGTCCACGCGTGCCAATTATTATGAATTCACCTTGGGTCCAGCGATCAAGCCTTTTGTGAAGAACAAGTTCTTATCACAAATATTGCTGAGGCCGGAGATCAGGTTCGACTTTTCAAATCAGTCTGTTTTTGCCAACGACGCCAAGATGCAAGTGTCATTAAGTGCGGATATTCTTTACACTTTTTAGGATCGTAGAATGAATATGAGGAATCGAGAAAAAATTTCCTTCCGCCCCAAAATCACCTCCCCTGGTGGTTGGGAAAGACCTCTTCTCAAGGGACGGGATTTTTTTAAGATTCAGCGATTACCCTAACTCCTAAATAGAAGTAGATGAAAAGCAGAAACCTCCGTTGTTATAATGGGTTCGACGAAGAATCCATTTCACCCAATGGGTGAAGAAAACAACAAACGGAGGTTCGAAATGATGCTACTCGGGAAAATGGACCA
>CAYMER010000014.1:0-3054 GCA_964389345.1 uncultured bacterium
GGAAAAAGATGCCGTGGCGATCAAAGCGGCCGAGCAGGCCGGACAAGATCTCGGGAAAAAGATCGCATTCATCGTGAATCTTCTCAATCCCGAAGTGGTCGTGATCGGCGGGGGTATCGAGGATTGCGGCTCGCCGCTTCTCGACGCTATCAAGATCACGGTCAAGGAATGGTCCGTCGAAGAGTCCGCGACGCAGGTCAAGATCATCCCGTCCGCTTTCGGCGAGAACGCGGTAGCCCTTGGCGTGGTGGGCATTGTCGCCCGCGAAGTTTTCGCCCAGGCCTAAGCCTTTTTCCCGCCTTTGGCGGGACTCCGCCGATTCTCAGGCGGTGGCCAGGAATGATCTCCAATGAAAGCTTTTATACAGGAACTCAAGAGCCGGGTCCTCGTAGGAGGCCCGCCTGAAAAACAGGACGAGGCCCGCCCCCCTATAAATCTTTCTGAGAGTAGGCGAGGTTCGCCTCCGGCGACTCGCCCGTCTTTACAGGGCGGCCAGATCACCCCGGACGAAGCGCTTCGCCTCAGCTCGATCGAAGACCCTGAGACCCTCGACTTTCTTCTGAGCGCTGCCCACGAGATCACGACCCGGTTTCGCCCCGCCACACCGGATCTTTGTTCGCTCGTTAACGCCAAAAGCTATCTTTGTTCCGAGGACTGCGGATTTTGCTCCCAGTCCTCCCATTACAAGACGGGCGTGAAACGTTACCCCCTCATGAGCCCGGAAAAGATCCTGGAAGAAGCAAAAAAAAGCGAAGCCAATGGCATCCAAAGTTTTTGCGTGGTCACAAGCGGCGAAACCTTAAGCGATGCCGAATTTAAACAGGTGCTCGCGACCTTCCGCTTATTAAGCGAAAAAACACGCCTCCGGCTTGATGGGTCACTCGGGAAGCTGACAGCCGAACAGATCCGGGAACTTCGCGAAGCCGGGATGCGGCGCTTTAACCACAACCTCCAGTGTTCGCGCGAGTTTTATCCCACGATCGTTTCCACGCACACCTACGACGAGCGAATGGAAACGCTAAAATCTCTCGAGGCGAACGGCGTCGAGGTATGTTCCGGCGGCATTTTCGGGATGGGAGAGACCGCGGAAGACCGGATCCGTCTCGCGTTCGAGCTCAAGCCTTACGATCTTCACTGCCTGCCGATCAATATTCTGAATCCAAGGCCCGGGACGCCGCTTGAGAACCGGCAGGCCATAAATCCCGCGGAGATTGTGAAAACAATCGCGATCTACCGCTTCATTCACCCTCGGGCCAATATCAAGCTTGCCGGCGGCCGGGAGCTCAACCTCGGCGTTTATTTTCAGGAAAAGGCGTTGCGCGGAGGGGCGAACGGTTTTGTGGTCGGCGGCTATCTCACTACCACAGGAAATCCCATTCAAGAAGATCTCGACATGCTTCAGCGCTCCGGCTTTTCTCTTGAGAACGCTACTGAACAAAGCGGCCGCCTTGCAACGCACGCGAGCCTCGCCGATTCTCAGGCGGGTTGCGCAGTGAACTGCGGCCCCAAAAGCTGACCCTTGGAACTTTCCCTTAAAGAAAAAATAATACTCATCACGGGCGGGACAAGCCATCTTGGGCGGGTCTTTGTCCGGAAAGCCGCCGAGCAAGGCGCGCGCGTTTTCTTTACCTACTTCGGCTCTTCGGCCATCGCCAAGGAACTTGAACAAACCGGCGCGCAAGGATTTTGTCTGGACCTTGCCGATGCCCGGGCTATGGATGAATTCGCCGAGACATTCAAAGAAAAAACAGAGTGGCTGGATGTTCTCATTCACAACGCCGCCGCGACCGCCGACGCGTTCATCGAAAAAATGACCGAGAAGCAATGGGACAGTGTTCTGCGGGTCAATCTCAAGGCGCCGTTTTATTTGACCCAAAAGCTTCTGCCGCTTTTATTAATGAAAAAACCGAGCAAGGTTTTTATGCTCGTGAGTCGCGCGGGCTTAAGCGGGCTTGCCGGCGCCGCGAACTACGCCGCCTCAAAGGGGGGGCTCGTCGCTATGACCAAGACGCTCGCCAAAGAACTTGGCCGGAAAAAAATTCTTGTGAACGCCGTGAATCCGGGATTTATGCAGTCTTCCATAACAGCGAAGGTTCCGGAGGAAATTCTCCAAAGAAATCTCCAGGAGAGTCCGCTCAAAATCTTTTCGGACCCCGAAGAAGTCGCGGACTTTCTCCTCTTCCTTTCTTCCGACCGGATGCGCCAGGTGACGGGCCAAGTCTTTCATTTTGAATCGCGGCCGTTCTAAGGTAGAATTCCTTCCTGCTGCACACCTGAAGGGATCACCAAAACATGAAACGACGCGTGGTAGTTACTGGAATGGGCGTTCTGTCCCCGATCGGGAATACGCTCGCGGAGTTCCGTGAAAATCTTAAAAAAGGCGTTTCCGGAAAGCTTCCGGGAGTTTCTTACGAAGCGGAAGGGTATCAATTTCCCCCGGTTTTTTCTCTCAAAGGCTTTGATCCGCGTCCTTACGGGACGCACCTCCTGGATCCCTTTATCCAATACGCCGTCGCGGCCGCGGAGCAGGCCGTCGCCGACGCCCGGTTTGACGTAAAAGCTGTCGACCCTTACGCTATCGCACTTTCCGTCAGCTCCAGCAAAGGCGGCGTTCACAGCATCGGGCGTTTTAAGGAAAGGTTTGCGCGGAACCCCAGCGCGATCCTGGGCGCGAGAATGTTTACAAGCGCTGTTCCCAATTTCGCAGACCAGTGGATCGCACGGCGCATGAAGATCCAGGGCCCGGCCAAATGCTATGTGCTGCGTGCGCGACCGGGACCGTGGCGATCGTCCAGGGATTCCGCATGGTCGCGGAAGGGGACGCTGAATATTGTCTCGCCGGGGCGACGGACGCCTCGATCGCGCCGCTCATGCTCGGCGGTTACAATAATATGAAGGCGCTGGCGGCCAAGAACATCCGGCCGTTCGACAAAAGACGGGACGGATTCCTGGTGGGGGAAGGCGCCGGCGTGGTGTTCCTGGAGACGCTTGAAAGCGCGCGGGCGCGCGGCGTGAGGATCTACGGCGAAATTGTTGAGGCGGCTTACGGCCAGG
>CAYMER010000015.1:0-5453 GCA_964389345.1 uncultured bacterium
TTCAGGAAGCTCGAGACCGGGGTTTCGAGATCAGCGGGAAATGTTTCGGACAGGGCAACCATGTTCCCTTTGCAAGCCAGTTTCTTGAAAGTTGCGAGGTCGGGAGCGATCATTTTTTATAAATTTTTTCGGGGTCAAAAACCTTCTCTTGCGTGATCCTTACGATATCGCCTTGTTCATTCATTTCGTGAACGAAACAGGTGCGGTAACCGAGATGGCAGGCCCCGCCCTTGTTCTGAGTCACGCGGACAAGAAGGGTGTCCTTATCGCAATCTGTCAGCACTTGTCCGACGCTCTGAGTGTGGCCCGACTCCTCGCCCTTTACCCAATATTTGTTTCGAGACCGGGAATAAAAAACCGTGTGTTTCTCTTTCAGGGTGCGTTCCACGGCGACCTTATCCATATAGGCCAGCATCAACACTTCGCCTGACTTTGCATCTTGAATAATGACAGGCAAAAGTCCTTGATCGTTGTATTTAAGATTTTCCATTTTAGGCATTCTCCTTAAGACACTTTGTAGAATAGAGTTACGGCAATAAAAGATTCGACTTTAACGAAACGTGGTCGAGTATGCCATAAATGAACTATGTGTCAAGGGGATACACTTTAAGTGTCCAGCCAAAGTAGAAATATCCTAGGGGGTATGGACAGGGCTACTTATCGGATGAAGGCCCTGCTTTCCTGATGTAAAGAAGTGTCCCAAGCACTGCTGAGATAGCATCAACGATCAAATCCTCCAGCTCGCAGAAGCGTCCCGGCACAAAGGTCTGGTGCCATTCATCTGAAAAACCGAACAGGATGGCGAAACTCACGGAATAAAACGCAAGCAGGATACGGGAATTTTCCGGAAAGGAGTACATAAAACCTCGCAGGAGCAGGGCGCCCAGGACCGAATATTCGATGGCGTGGGCAATGCTACTTATCCCGGGTATCAACACATTTGGAAAATTGTTACCTGGCATCGAAGAAAGTCCGAAGATAACTGCCATCCATAAAATGACTGGTGGCCAGCCGCGCGGAAAAAACGGCGTTTTGACACTCATGTTCCCTCGTAGCGCCAATGCCATGGCTCGTAGGTGACCCCGGCCGGGGCGTTCTTAGGGTAAGACAAAACAAATCCAAACTTGGCGGCGTTCCCCATCAACCAATGATATTCCGGAAGAACCTCGAACTCGGCCACGTTGTATTCCCCATTAATGCCGTCGGCGTTGATGAAGTCGATCGCTAAATGTTCCGGATCTCCGTGCTCGCTATAGCCGGGCAAAGCGACCCATTTCGAGGTTTCGCGAATGGAATAGTCGTGATTGCTAAGGTAGTAGATAAAAAGATAAAGCTGATAGGCGCTTGAGCGGTATCCGGATTCGATGAAGATCCGTTTCCCGATATCTTGCTCCATCGCCCGGATCATGAACTGATAGGTTTGATAAACTTGCGGACTCAGGAATTGCGACGGAATCACGCTTTCCTTTCCTTTGATCCGGATCTTTTGTCCGTTCAAACGCACCAGTTTTTTTTCTCCCTGCGAAAATCCACGGAACGGGATCCTGACGCCGATCTCCTCGGCCTTGAGGTCGCGGAATGCGCGCAGGAATCGTTTTTCATGAAAATTTAAAGGAGATTCCAATTTTTTAAAGGTGAGCGACGGGAGTTTTCCCTCTTGGTCCTTCTTCGAAATAAAAGGTTCGAGTTTTTCGACAAGCGCTTTGACTTCTGCGATATGTTCCGGAGTCAGTTTTTCAACATTGAGTTGGATGGGCGGCACTTTTGAAAAAGAAGCGCATCCCGAGAGGAAGCAAACGGCTAGGACAAAAAAAGCTTTCTTGGACATGGGAAAAATCAAAGCCGAACGGGAATGCCTTTGGTCCGGAGAAAAGCCTTGGTCTCGGGAATGGTGAATTCTCCGAAGTGGAAAATAGAGGCCGCGAGGCAGGCATCGGCTTTGCCGGCGCTAAAAGCCTCAAAAAGATGATTCAAATTTCCCGCTCCGCCTGAAGCGATAACCGGGATCTTGACCGATTCGGAAACGCGACGCGTGAGTTCAAGATCGTAGCCATCCTTCGTTCCGTCACAGTCCATGCTGGTGAGGAGGATCTCCCCCGCCCCAAGCTTCGCGGCCTTTTTTGCCCACTCAAAGGCATCAAGCCCCGCAGGGTTTCTTCCGCCGTGGGGGTATACGCCCCACCGGTCTTTAGCTTCGCGTTTTGCATCGATCGCGACCACGATGCATTGACTGCCAAATCGACGGCTTGCTTCCAGAATGAACTTTGGATTTTTGATAGCGCTTGTATTGATGGAAACTTTGTCACAGCCCGTCGCGAGAAGTTCACGGATGTCCTGAACGTTATTGATGCCGCCCCCGACGGTAAATGGGATAAAAATAGTGGCCGCTACTTTTTCGGCCACCTCGATCATGGTGCGGCGTTTTTCATGCGAAGCCGTGATATCAAGGAACACCAGCTCATCGGCTTTTTGCTGGTCATAAGCCCGGGCACAAGACACGGGATCGCCGGCGTCTTTCAAGGATACAAATTTGACGCCTTTGACGACCCGGCCGCGGTCAATATCAAGACATGGGATGATGCGTCGTGCGAACATGGATCAAAGGGTCATTTGGTTGTTCTCAAGCTGTTTGAGAACATAGATTGCGGAAGCGCCGAACGCGATCAAGTGGGATATGATCGCGAAAAGAATGGTCAGGATGATCAGGAAAATCATGCCGACCTCATAAAGCGAGGCTTGTTTGAAATTCGCGGTTTGCCAGAAAAAGATCAGGATCAGGAACGAGACAAGGAACAGGATCCATCCCGCGATGCACTTTTTCATGTAGATCTTCTTGATCTCGTGAAACCACTTGGAATTGAGAGACCGGGCACGCTTGATAAGAGCGTGAAGAAAAAAACTTCTCACAAAAAGAAAAGCAAGGAGATATCCGATGCCGATCACGGTCCAGGACCAGGCGCGCTGGGTAAGGATCATATCCCAAAGATTCGTGAGGTTCCCCATAAGCACTGTTCTCCGTTCGATTTTAGGGGTTCATAGTACAGTTCCAATGCTTGTCAATTTCCGCAAATCGAAAATTACAGCACCGCATATTCCTAAATTTTAATTTTATGCGGCATAAGATCTTCTGCCCACTTTTATACCGTGAGCCGTACGGCTTCGGACAGCTGGAATCGTTTGTCGTAAAGCGCTTTGCCGATGATCACGCCGTCAAAATTCGAAGCTTGGATCGTACGGCATTTTTCGACATCCGCGAGTTGGCTGATGCCACCCGATAAAATGACCCGCGACTTGGTGTTGGCGAGCACCATGGAAAGCTTTTCCCAGTTTGGACCTTGCAAAACGCCATCTTTTTCAATGTCGGTGTAGATCAAAGTCGCGACGCCCTGCTGATCAAAAAATTTCAAGGCTTCCGTGAGTGTGATATTGCCATCTCGCATCCATCCCGCCGTCTTCACTTGATCGCGGCGCACATCCAGCCCCACAGCAATCTTGTCCTTGAATTTTAAAATGGCCTCCTCTAAAAAGATCCTGTCCAGTGCTTTGGTGCCGAGCACGACGCGTGAGACGCCCAGCGCGAGAACTTTTGCGATATCCTGTATATTACGCAACCCGCCGCCGAACTGAATTTTGACTTTGACGCCTTGGCATATGGCCGCGAGCGAAGCTTCGCTCGTAAGCATCCCGGTTTTGGCACCTTCGAGGTCCACAACATGGATCCATCGCGCGCCTTCCTTTTCCCAGATCTTGGCTGTTGCTGCCGGTTCCTTGGAATAAACGACACAAGAATTGTAATCGCCTTGCGTGAGACGGACAACTTTGCCCTGATAAATATCGATCGCTGGATAAAGGTTCATGTCATCACCAATGGATAAAGTTTTTAAGAATGCGCAAGCCTGCGTCCTGGCTTTTTTCAGGATGAAATTGGGTCGCGAAAACGTTTTCGTTCCCGATCACGGCGGCGAAATCTTCACGACCGTATTTGCAGGAGGCAAGCGTCAGGCTTTTAGTCACAGGTTTTCCAAAATACGAATGCACAAAATAGAAATACTCCCCGCTCGCAATCCCTTGAAGCATCGGATGTTTTTTGAGGACCTTGAGATCGTTCCATCCCATGTGGGGAATTTTGACGTTCGTGGAACGGAATTTCCGGACCGTCCCTTTAAACACCCCGAGACCTTTGACGCCAGGGTTTTCCTCGCTTTTTTCAAAAAAAAGTTGCAGGCCGAGACAGACGCCCATGAGCTTCACCTTCCGGCCGACAAGCTCGCGAATCGGGTCGATGAAACCGCGAGACTTCAATTCCTTCATCGCATCCCCAAATGCTCCGACCCCGGGAAGGATCACCTTGGATGTGCGTGTGAGATCCTTTCCTTTGGTGCAAAGTTTGAAGGGTACGCCAAGATATTCCAGCGCTTTGGAAACACTGCGGAGATTGCCCATGCCATAGTCAATGATGGCGATCATTTTAAAAACTCAGCGGAACGGCTAACGGGAAAAGGGAAACCCGAGTTTTTTTATTCGAGGAGCGTTCCGCGTTCCACGTCATTACAATTTTCCTTTTGTTGAAGGGATCCCCCGGACGCGAGGGTCTAAACGGGTCGCCATATCCAAGGTTTTTGCGATCCCTTTGAACATGCCTTCAATAATGTGATGCGTGTCTTCCCCCGCGAGTACGCCGATGTGCATGTTGATGCCCGCGTGCTGGCAAAAGGAACGCAAAAAATCAACAGCGTCATCGAACGCGTATTTCGGCTGGCGAGAGAGACGCACCCCCTTGGCCTTTAATACGTAAAGCGACGGTCTTCCGGAAATGTCCAAAGTGACGCGAATAAGAGCTTCATCCATCGGGACGGAAAAAGAGCCGTAGCGACGTATGCCTTTTTTGTCTCCCAAGGCTTTCGCCAAGGCTTGGCCGAGGACGATCCCGATGTCTTCATTGGTATGATGAATATCGACCGCGAGATCTCCGCGCGCTTTGAGTTTAAGGTCAAAGAGTCCATGTTTTGCGAGTAACGTAAGCATGTGATCGAGGAACGGGATCTGCGTATCGACTTTTGACGATCCTTTTCCGTCCACCGCGAAATCGAGGTGGATGTCGGTTTCGGAAGTCTTGCGTTTGACCGTGGCCCTTCTTGCTTTCATGATTTGGACTCCTTTTCCGGTTCTGCGTTCTTCTTGACGAGGCGTGCTTCCAGGGAGATCCGGTGCAGGAAAAGTCCTTCCATATCCGTCAGCTTCTGGACATGCTCTTTTGCGGACTCCAGGGCTTCGGGGGTATAACGGATAATCTGGGAGCTTTTGATAAAAGTGGAGGCGCTCAGCGGTGAAAAATAGCGCGCGGTGCCGCCCGTCGGAAGCACGTGGCTGGGTCCCGCGATATAATCCCCGATCACAGCCGGTGAATAGGGCCCGAGGAAAATCGCGCCGGCGTGACGGATCGATTCGGCCGT
>CAYMER010000016.1:0-4740 GCA_964389345.1 uncultured bacterium
GTTTCGTACGCGAAGACCGAAGGCCAGACACGCGACCAGGGCGCACTTGATGAAGCGGCCCGCCAGGCGCAGGGCTATCTCAAACGATATCCGGGCTCCGAAGAAGCCGAGAAGATCAGCCGAAAAGTGGATGAACTGAACGCCGAGAAGAATTACCGGATCGGTCTTTATTACGAGAAGGACAATTATCTCGCAAGCGCGTTGATCTATTACTCGGATACCGCGAAGCGCTACCCGAATACGAATTGGGGCCAGAAGGCTGCAGAAAAACTCCATTCGCTTCAGGAACCTGTGAAGTATCTTAATGCCAAGGCGGGGGAGTTGCAAAAAGAGTTAGAGGCCCTGGAGGCGAAATATCAAACGCTGGGGCCGGGTCAGAAAGCCGAACGGAAGCAGCTCGAAAAAGAGATCGCCCAGATGAAAAAGAACATTAAGGCGATCCGTAAGAACAAGTCCGAGAGCTTGGAGCGTCGCAAACAGGACCTGAAGCGCCGCGAACGTGAACTGAATGAGAAGTTCAAGGAACTTGAGCGTAAGAAGAAGCGCTTCAAGAATAATACGTCTCCCGAATTCCAGAAAGCTATTGATCGTTGGCAAAGATCCCTGGAGGCCGAGCGTGATGCTCTTGCCGAAGAGAAAGGCCGCCTTGAAACCTGGCGCTCCGAGCTCGGGATTCCGGATGAGAAATTCTATGAAAATCTGATCCCGTTTATAGGACAGCCCGAGACGCCACTTCAAAAGATTCAGCGGTTGGATGAAAAAGAACTTTACAAACTTTTCCGGAAGAAAAAAGAACTTCTCGAAAAGAAGGAAAAGCTCTACAAGCGCTACAGCGAGCTGCAATCTTTGTTGACACCTGAACGTTCCGAAAGCGGTTTGAGACGGAAGCGTCTTCGGGGTGTCGCGAAAAAAGATTCCACGAAGCCAACCGACCCGAGGTTTTTGGCACGCGAAAAAGACATTGAAGCTCTTGAGGCTAAGTTGGACGCGAAAATGGTGCTTTATGAGAAATATTTCGGAAAATCCGCCGAGCAGGAGCTTGAGGCCATGATCGAAAATCGATCGGCCCCCAAAGCGGCTTTTAATCCGTTTACCACCGGGACTGGCGATCTTCAAAAGAAGAGCTTCGAAGAATTGCTCGAGTTGAAAATGCATCTTCTTGAACAGGTCAAGGTCCAGCAGGACATCGTTGGAACTCTTTCCACCGCCTTTGACAAGGAGCTGGCCTTGAGAGAGCAGCAAGCCATGATGAAGTCCCTCGACGATAATAAGGAAGTGGACGTGCGTAAACTCCGTAAACAGATCAAGGATGTGGAAAAAGACCTTCGTAAATGCTATCAGGACATTCAGGACCGTCAAAAGAGCAAGAAGAAGCTTCTTGAAGAAATGGATCAGACGTTGAATCCGCAGGAGGGAAAGGGGAAAGTTCTGAGGACCCTCGCCAAACCGGTCACGGGTCCCGTCTATCTTGCCAAGGCGTTTATTTTTGGGCTTCCGAATGAAGACGTGACTTTGACGGATGCTGCGAAGAAACCGGGCTCTGCTGCAAAAGCCAAAAAACTTCAGGAAGGGATCGAGTTGGAAAGTCTTATGATCCAGGCGCAGGCGGAGGAGATCAATAAGCTTGAAAAGGAACTCGAGATCTTGAATGCGAAGGCCTCGCTTGCTGGAGGCATGAAATTCCGCACTTCATTCGTCAAGGTCCCGTACACTTTTATCGAAGAAGCGGTCCAAAGCGCGCGCCGTATTGTCCCTCGAAAGAATCGAAAGGATGTGCTTTTGAATCGCTTGGATCATCAGTCCCAAGAGCTCGACCGGTTCAAGGCCGAGTTGGAGGCTACGGAGGCCATGATCAAGGAAAAGACCCCTGCGGCCCCTCCGAGTGGTGCTGTGACCCCAGGGACGGACGCAGAAAAAAATGGGAAAGCCGAGCCGGCCCCGGATGAAAAACAGCTCCGGGAAGATGCCATGAGCTTGCGGGAGCAGCTTGAGATCTCCTACAGTAATTACGCTCAGGAACAAGGGATTGCGCTTGGGGATGAGTGGAAGAAAGATGCTCCCACAGACACCGAAGGCGGAAAGAGATATAAAGAATACAAGGAAGTGGAGGCGGAACTCGCCGGCGTGATCGATCAAGAACTTGCGATCGAACAGCGAGAGAGAGCGATTCTTGAAAAAAGGATCGTGGAAGCTGACAAAGTGATGCCGGCTGTGACTTCCAAGGCAATGCAGCAGGATCTTGAGACCGCAAAGGACCGCATCGGACAGCGTCTTTCGGACCTGGCCACGCGGCATGATTTTCTTTCCAAGGAAAAAGAACGTTTCAGCGTTAAATGACGAGTGGGGACTTATGATGAATAACATACGATTTTTAGGAGTTTTGGGTTTAGTAGCGGCGATGGCTTTGAGCGGCTGCGGGTATACCCGCAAAACGGTGCTGCCGCAGAATATCAAAACGATCTATGTGGAGACCGTGAAGAACAAGCTCGATGCCGAGAAACTCTACGCCTACCAGCAGGGGCTTGAAATGGATATCACCAATGCGGTGATCCAGCGTCTCCAGCTGGATGGCACTCTGAAGGTTGTGGAACAGAAGAAAGCCGACGCGATCCTGAAAACGGATCTGATGTCTCTGGAACAAGAGGGGCTCCGGTTCAACTCACTGGAAGGCGTGTCGCAATACCGCCTTTTTATCGTCGTAAGCCTGAAGCTTGTCAACGCGAAGACGGGAGATCTTATCTGGGCGGAGCCGAATTTTTCCGGAGAAAACGAGTACTATGTGACCACCGTGACATCGATCGGCCAGCAGAAAGCGGCCGTGGATGCCGTTCGTCGCCTCGCCTATAACATCGCGGATCGCATTACCGAAGACTGGTAATGTCTTTTTTAAGGCGCCTCTTGTGAATCCCGACGTATTCCTCATTTCCGGCGACCCGTTTCTCAGGACCCAAAAAGCCAAGGCGCTTGCTGCGGAGATCGAAAAAAAATCCGGCGGGCCTCTTGCGCATCAGACTTTTGATCTGGACGAAACGCCTCTTGAAACCGTTCTCTCCGCAGCAAGGACTCTTCCATTCTTTTCATCCGGGCAGGTGATCTATGCCCAAGGTGCAGGATCTCTGAAGGAACCGAATCTCGCGGTTCTGGCGGCTTATCTTGAGAAACCCTCGCCCGGGACCACGCTCATCCTGGAAGCGGATGATCTTAAAGGCGCCTCCGAACTTCAAAAACTTATCAAAGCCAAGGGGCAGCTGATCCTTCTGGCCAAAGACGAGGCCCGCGGCGCGGGCGCGGCATTCATCCAGCAAAAACTTATGCAATATCACAAGACCATGGCTCCCGGCGCCAAGGCTCGGATTCTTGCCATGTGTGGGGATGCAGTGATGTTTCTGGATACGATGCTTGAGCGGCTCGTGCAGTTCGCGGGCGATCAGCCCCAGATCGACGAAGACATGGTCAACCGGTTCGAAGAGAACTGGACGGAGATGGATGTCTTCAAGCTCACGAACGCTTTGGTGGACCGTGATCCGGTGCGCGCGCTCAAAGTTTTTCGTGACTTGATAGAGTTTTACGAGGCGGATCTTTTTTCTCTAGTCGGGATCCTGCACTGGCAGCTTCGGCAATTATGGCAAGCGGCCATGCTTTTATCCTCTGGTGTTTCTGAAAGGGAAATTTGTTCCAAACTCCGGATGTCTCCGAGCCGTTTGAGTGCCTTGAGGCGATTTCCAGTCGAGCGGTTGGAAGCGGCCGTGGAAGCACTCTATCAGATCGACCGGAAATCCAAGACGGGACAGGTGGAAGGCGTTTCGGGATTGGAAGCGTGGCTTTTGGAGTATTCGGTGTAAAAGCCGGAAATGCTAAAGAGGCTTTAAAGGCTGAAGATGCGAAAAATACAAAAAAGGCTCAAAACGCTTTTTTTGGCATCTTTCGCCAGTGAAGCATTTTGAGCCTTTTGAGCTTTTAAAAGGATTACTTCTTGATCTTAGCGAGGAAAAGCGCGATGCGGGATTTTCTCCGGTCCGCGCGGCCGTGCGGGATTACACCTTTGGTAACCGCATGGTCATAACGGGCGACTAGAGTCGCTGCGGTGACGGCGGCCTTTTCGGGCTCGGAGGCGAGTTGGGCCAACTTCTTGCTGAGGGATTTTAACTCAGAGAGAACGGCCATGTTCTTCTCGCGTTTTTTAGCATCACTTCGAATACGTTTTGCAGCAGAACGAATATTGGGCATTGAAGGGACTCCTTTGGGTGAAAAAACGAGCGACAATGTAACACGGGGTCCTACTCCTGTCAACGAGGTTCCCCGCACTCATGCCACGGGGAAGCGGCATTTGATGAAGGCTGCCGCCGTCGTGGGGATTATGACCCTAGTCGACCGTATTTTGGGCCTGATCCGCGATATCGTGAGCGCCAAAAGCTTTGGGACGAGCTGGCAATATGACGCTTTTCTTTACGCCTTCATGCTCCCGAACCTCTTCCGGCGCATCGTCGGCGAAGGCGGGCTTACGAGCGCCTTTATTCCGGTCTATAACGAGATCTCGGAGAAGGTCGGCAAGGAAGAAGCGTTCCGTTTCACCAGTATCACGATCACTTTTTTGGCCTGCGTGCTTTTTGTTTTCATTCTTGCGGTGCAAGGCTTGCTGGCCCTTCTTCTTGCGATCGGTTTTCATTCCCAGACGGTGATGTTGACCCTTGATCTTTCCCGCATCCTTTTTCCGTATCTTTGGTTCATTTCGATCTATGC
>CAYMER010000017.1:0-12273 GCA_964389345.1 uncultured bacterium
TAATTTGGTATAATACGCGCCTCCTTTTTAAGCGGTTCCTGGCTGGAAATATTAAGCGGTTTTTGTCTTTTTGTCATCACCCGGTTTCAAGATTTCAAAAAAAATTTGGAAAGTTTTTAAACCCTTTAAAAATAGGACAAACGAAATGCCCTCTGTTTTCAAAACCATTCGATCCTTTGTCATCATTCCGGCGGCGGCCCTTCTCATAAGTTTTACGATCGCGACCAGTGCTCGGGCGGCTTCCACATTCAATCTTCTGGATGCGCGCGAACGGGGAACGACGGTTACGGGCGCCGCTAAGGGTACGTTGACCGCAACCTTTGACGAGGGGGTCAAAAAAGACGTCCTGGAATTTGATTATGCGATCGCCCAAGGCGAGAGCGTGACCGTATGGGCCAAAAATTTTCCAGCGGAGCTTATCCCGGAAGCGGTCAACAGGGCCAAGATCGGTATCAAGACATTCGTTGCCTCTCAGATGAACGAAGTCTCCGTGACTATGGAAGTGCGCGGGGTTCAAGGCGTTCAGCTCGTTCCGCTTCGACTCAAAAGCGGCTGGAATTCTCTCGCAGAGAAGATTGATTGGGTCAAGGTCGGCGCCTTGAAGGAGGTTGCTTTTGTCGTCAGCTCAAAAGGTAACGCAGCGGCCGTCAGGGGAACGTTGGCTTTTTCGATCGAGTTCGTCCAGCAAGCGGCTGAAGTCAAACCTGCGCCGACCGTGGTAACGGCTGTCGCTGCGAAAACCGTAGCGAGCACTGTTTCAAAAACTGTTGATGCCGGCGTCGTAAAAACAGGCGCTACGTTTGCTCCCCGGTCCACTCCAACACCTGAAGTGGTTCCCGAAGTCAAAATTCCTGCGGTCGCGAAGGCAGCTCCGGTCGCAAGTCTCGCGGAAGTTCCTGCAGCGCCCGCGCGTTCTTCGTTCGGTCTTTTGGATGCGGGGGAAAAGGGAGTGATCAATAACGGATCTGCCAAGGGTGTCATCACTTTTTCCTTTGATGAAGAATCGAAAAAAGATGTTTATGACCTGGGATACACCTTGTCGACAGGATCTTCGATCACCGTCTGGACTAAAAAATTTCCAGCGGATCTGACTGGCGCGCAAGTGAACACTCTGGAGTTCGGGCTTAGGGCGCTTGAGGCGTCCCAGCTCGCTCAGCTCTCGATCAAGGCCGAGGTGATCGGTGCGGCGAATACGCAGACGATCCCGCTCAACTTAAAGCCGGGCTGGAATGCTATCCAGAGATCGATCCGTTGGAACGAGATCGGCGAGCTCAGGGAAGTGAACTTTATTATCAGCCCCAACGGACGGGCCGGTTCCGTCCAGGGCACCTTGTATCTTGGGTTCGACTTTGGCAAGACGACGTTTTTCAAAAAATATCTTGTTGCCATCAAATTCGGATCGGTCCTGATCCTCGCGTTCCTCCTGGCGTTTTTGACCGCCTTTGCGGGCAAGCTCTTTGGAAAAGACCGTGACGCGTCGCGTCTTAATCCGGCAGGCGATCAAGGCCCGGACATTGTTTCCCCAAAAGAAACTTCAATTTTCTCGAGGCTTAAAAAAGATCTTCTTTGCGGGGCCATCACGGTCTTAGTTTTAGGGACGTCAATCTGGATCTATAAGCTAGGGACCTTGGAGGCTGTGAACGCAGGTTTTATGATGAGCGTTCTTGCTGCGGGGGTGCTGGGCGTACTGATAGCGGAATGTTTTAAGCATCAGTTCACCGGAAAACATCTGACGACGACGGAGGTTTTTCAGAATGCCCTGGTGGTGGGGATTCTCGCGGCATCCTCAAGCCGCTTGGAACTCTTGCAGGCTCCCACGATGTGGAGCCATCTCCTCATGATCAATAAACTTACGGCAACAGTTGCCTTTTTGATCTATCAGATCTTTAATGCCCACGCGTTCGCTGCATCCGAAAAAAATGTGAAGCCTATTTCCGCAGCTTTGATTATCGGGACCCCGTACATGGTGGGTTGGCTGCTCTTGTTGGAAAACGTGACTCTCTTGCAGACTCTGACTTACAGCGTCACGTTCGGGCTTTTGGCTGCATGGCCCGCGATTCTCGAGGGGATAGGTCGGCTTCTGGTCGTGTTCGTCTTTAACGAACTTCTTGCCGCCGGGATCGGGTACGTGACGAAAGGGAAACTGCTCCAGACGATCAAGGCGCATGGGTTCCTTTTGTTGGTTTCTTTGGGGGTCGTGGTCGCGCCTTCCATCGCGAATTTTGGATCGCTTGCGTGGGTGGCCGGATTGCCGGAGATATTGAGGGCTCTTATTTCTGTCTTGCTGACCGCACTTTCCTTTGGCGGGTTGTGGGGCGAGATCTATCTCATCACCGGGATCCTGCTCGACGGCGGCAAACGCATCGCGCCCTCGGCGGACAACATTTTCAAGAACGTCACGACCGGAATGAAAAAAGGTATGGCTTACAGCGGAATCCTGATGGCGATCCTTTACGCGCTTTCCATGATTTTTGCGGCCCCAGCCGGCTTGAAGTTCATGGCTTCCTTTCCTTATATGATCGGAATCCTTGCCGGGGCGTTGGTGTTCCCGTTCGTGAAGACCATTATCGAGACTTTTGACGGCAGTCTTCCGTTTTTTGAACGGGTCCGCTACAGCTACAAGAGCAAAACGCTTTTTGCGCGGGGAGCCGTGGCCGGATTTGGTCTCGCTTACATGATCGCGCAAGGATACATTGAAAGGGCGATGTCGGAGAGGGTCGTCTTCGGCCTTCTGATCGGTTTTCTGGCTTCGGGTGGTATGAGCTTTCTGAGGGACGTGTATTATGCCTCGCGGGGCTGCGGGAAGATCCAGTCCTGGCGGCTTTATTTTGTCGATACACTTCTCGGCATTTTCCTCGGAAGTGCCGTCGCGTTTTATCTGGATGTTCCGCAGGTCGCGGTCATTCTCTACAAATTCAAGCTTTATGTCACCGCGCATTTTTCTGCGGTGCAATACTCGGCCTATCCTGCGTTCAACTCTCTGGGAGAAATGTCTTACACGACCTATCCCTATTTGAACGACGTGGGGCATTATGTCCAACCGGTTCTGATTAGCAAATGGGGGCAAATGGACCTGGGGTATACTCCGGGCGGAGTCAAATTGCTTTTTACCGAGTCGCTGGATGGCGTGATCAAATGGTCGGTGGCGACGTGGCTCTTTGCCGTGAACAAAGTGTTCATGCAGGCGTTCTTTGATAAAGACAAGACACCGATCAAATTCTTTTTCTCAAAAGCGGGCTTGGCCCAACTGAGCGAACTGATGATCCATGTATTGCGGTGGGGTCTCTGGATGTCGCCGATTATCTATACGTTTCTGCGCATGATGCCGAACCCGACCTGGTACAACCAGGACGGCGCGATCCGGACGCTTTTTGCGATTTACAACAACATCACGATGACCGCGCCCGCGTTCGTGGCGTGGAGTCTCAAGATGTTCATCTGGATTCTGGCGTTCGATGCTTTCCGGATCCTGATCTGGATGGATCACATGGGACTGCGTGTTGCGACGCTTGTTAACTTGAGCTTCCTCGGCATGGACAAGTTGGATGAGAAAGTCTCAAAATTTATCGGAAGAGCGTCGGCCCAGCGGTATATCCCGGAAGGCGTGAAGCGGTTCGCGACATGGGCTCCGCTCTTGATCCCTTTCTATATTCCGCGCGGCGAACAGTGGGATGAAGTCTGGAGTTCAGCAGAAAAGCTCCAAAATGCCGCGAGGGGGAAAGGGCTGATCCCATACTTGCAGTCTCTTACGATGCCACGGATGCTCGTTCTCGTGGTTCTATGCATCCTGATTTTCTCGGGGTTTTCATTTGTGATTCGTTTACTGCGTCGCCGGTCACGCGGGCGTTCGATCCAAAGTTTCGAATTGGCGAACCGCGAATACAAGGTAGTTGTCAAAGAAAACGGTGAAATTTACAGCGAACTTCTCAGCAAGGAATGTGATATCAGTCGCCGTTCTTATGACCAGATTGATCCTTGCGGTCGAGTTCTCTTTCTTGTGGACACTGCGGCGGGAACGGACGGTAAACCTCTAGCCTGGCCGGTCGCTGGAAATTTTCCGACCGAGCAGTTTGAGGCCTCTCGGGTCGAGCGTTGTGAGGATGTTCTGAAAGTCACGAATACGAGCCACGGCGTGAAGACCACGATCGAGATCAGTCTTCCGGATATGGATAGCACCGCCGAACTTTGGAAGATCACAATCGAGAACCAGACCGAGAGGTCGCGTCAGTTGAAGGTCGTCCCGTATCTCGAATGGGTATTAAACGGTGGTCTTCATGACCGTTTTCATACGCAGTACGCGCGTCTCTATCCGGAAATGGAATATGTCGCCGGCTCCAATGCGATCATCAGCTGGCAGAAAGCCACAAAATGTATGGGGCTTTTGGCGTCCGACGTCGCGCCGGAAGGTTTTCATTCCGGCCGCGTGGATTTCAACGGCCGCGGCCAAAGTCTTTGGGCACCGAAGAGTCTTGAGACGCTGGACTTTTTACCGGCCAAGGATACGGTCGCTTATCCGACGTTCGATCCGATCGGGAGTTTGATGGTCAACGCCCTCGTCGCGCCCAAGGCGACCGCGACGGTGCGCCTCATGATCGGTTATTCCAAGAATAAGAAGGTGGCGCTTGAGATGATCGCGAAGCATCTCAAGCCGAACCCGGCGCAGAGCGCAGCGCTTCCGGAAAAGAAGCCTCGCGCGCTTTTGATCGGTCACGGAGAGATCCCGCCGGGAACGCCGCAGCCTTATTACGAATATCTGGATAATGGAAACAAGTTGAAGGTGCTCACGCCTTACACGCCGCGGCCCTACGACCACGCGATGTCGAACGCGATTCATTCGACGATGGTGACCAACCGCGGTCTTCATACGTCCTGTAACGGCAACTCCCAGCAGAACCGTCTGACGCCGGATTGGCCGGACACGGTGACAAAGGAAACGCCGACGGAAGCGATCTATCTTTATGATCCGGATCGTGATGAGTGGTATTCGCCGACGTATCAGCCTCTGAATGACAATAACGCCCGGCACGAGTCGGAGTTCAGTGTGGATGGGACGGCGGTCTTTCGCATGAAGGACGGGAGTCTTTCATCGCAGTTGACCGTTTATGTGCCGCCCGAGGATCCGCTTGGCGTGTACGTGCTGACATTACGTAATGACGAGGACAAGCCGCGACGCATGAGGATCGCCCCTTATTTCCAGATGGTGCTTTCTTTCCAGCCGGAAAAATCTGGGCCGCTTGAGATGCGCCACGACAAGGCCTCCGATGCCCTGTATTTCTCGAATTGCCGCAATATCTTCCGTTCCGGATGGGCGTTCGCTTCCATGTCGATACCGGCGGATTGCGTGGAGACCAAGCGCGGCCGCTTCTTCGGGTCAGGTCGCGGCGTCAAGCGTCCGTTCATGGTAGAGAATGCAGCGTCCGATGCGACACAGTTGACCGATGACGGACAGATCGCGGGGTTCGTGGGAACCGTCGAGATCCCGGCCCGCGGGGAATGCACGGTCGCGATCGTGTTGGGGCAAGCCGAGGACCACAAAAAAGCGGTGGCGCTCGTGCAGAAATACAAGAACCTTGAGACCGTCCGCAAGGAACTGGAAGGCACGCGTCAGTGGTGGCTTGCTTTGATGGGAACGGTCAAGGTTGAAACCAATCAGCCGGCGTTCGACCAATACCAGAACTGGCTTAAGTATCAGGCCCTTGCCGAGCGCATCTGGGCACGGCGTGGGTTCTATCAAACAAGCGGCGCTTTCGGTTTTCGCGACCAGCTCCAGGATACCGTGAACCTGATCTGGGTGGATCCGGCTCTGGCGCGCAAACAGATCCTTTTGCATGCGTCCCAGCAATTCATCGAAGGAGACGTGACTCACTGGTTTTTTAACCTGACCGATGGACGCGCGGCGTTCTCATGTCGTTCGCACGCTTCCGACAACCCGCTCTGGTTGGCTTGGGGCACGGCGGAATATGTCCGGACGACGGGGGACCATACGATCCTGGATGAAATGGCAGCGTATCTTGTTTCCGAGTTCCCGTTTGCGCCCTTGCCGAAAAATAAGCAGGGGTGGGGGCATTTGTATCACCGGACGACGCGTGCGGACACGCTCTATAAGCATTGCATGAAGTCAATCGATCTGGTGATTAAACAGCGCACGGGAAAGAACGGCCTGCCGCTCATGGGGGTCGGTGACTGGAATGACGGATTGGATGAGATCGGGAGCGAGGGCCATGGCGAAAGCGTGTGGCTCGGCTTCTTCCTCCATTACATCCTAAAAGAGATGGTCGATATCATTGGCCAAAAAGAAGGCGACGCGAAAAAAGAATATTACGTGAAAAAGATGAACGCGCTCAGGGATTCTCTCGAGAAAACTTGGCGTGGCGACCGGTATCTGCGTGCCTTCCACGATGACGGAACCGAGATCGGCGTCAAGGGCAGCGGGGTGTGGGAGATTGATGCCCTGACGGCGGCCTGGTCGGTCATGTCCGGTATCAATTTCGAACGCGGCGTGACGATCTTTGATACGGCTCTCCAGGTCCTTGAGAAGGAGAATGCGATCCTCTTGGGCTGGCCGGCTTTGCGTGAAGACACGAAGCCCTATCTCGGACGCAGCAGCAAATATCCGGAAGGCGTCAGGGAGAATGGCATGTATTGTCACGGTGTGCAGTGGCTCGTACGGGCGGCGCGCCTCTTGGCTGAAGAATTCGAAAAACGCGGGGACGAGGCGAATGCGGAGAAATATCGCGCAGCTGCGTACCGGTTGTGGCTCAAGGTCTCACCGATCGCGCATATGCATGAGGTTGAGATTTACGGCGGTCAGCCGAACAAACAGTCGGCAGACATTTTGACCACCTTTGAACCGGGCCGGATGATCTGGCACGGATATACCGGAGCCGCGGGCTGGATGCTTCGCCAGGCGATGGAGGGGGTGGTCGGGGCGCTCGTGGTAAAAAACAAGCTTGTTCTTCCAAAGGATCTTGATAAGTTGCGCGGTGCGCTCAAAGTAGTTCGCGTGACCCGGGACGTGTCCAAGAGCCCGATTAAACCCGCGCTTGCCTGATAGAACCAAGGAATAGATTTTTTGGTGGAATGGCTCAAAGGTCATTATTGTTCATGACCCCGTAGCTCAGTTGGATAGAGCATCCGCCTTCTAAGCTGAGGGTCGGGCGTTCGAATCGCCCCGGGGTCGATTTTTTAAAAAGGGAGAATTAAAAATGAAAAGAGTGATTTTATGGGCGATGGTGGTTTTGTGCTTGGCGCCGGCGACGGTTCAAGCCGGGTGGGGCTGGGGCAACAAAGATAAAGGAGAAAAAAAAGACCAGAAAATGGAGCAGAAGCAGGAGAACAAGGAATTTCGGGAAACTTTGAAGGAGAAGACCCCCGAGGAAAAACAGGCGGCGGTCGAGGCGCATCGTGAAACCCAGCTTGCGGAGAACAAAGCTTTTCAACAAGCTATGCGTGAGAAGCAAATGGCCGAATTGAAGGCGAAATTGGCGAAGAATACGAAGCTCTCCGAGGCGCAGAAAACCGAGATCCTTGCCGCGCGTGAAAAACAGGCGGGTGAGAACAAGGCCTACGGAGATCAGCGGCGCAGTGAGAATGCCGTTTTTTTTCAGAAGCTCGCCGAGGATCCCAAGATGACCGAAGAACAGAAGCGGGAAGCGATTCGGGCGCATTTCCAATCCCAGAAGCCCGCCAATGAGGCTTTCCGGCAACAGCAGAAAGCTGAGAGCAAATCGGAACGCGAGAAGATCCGATCTGAGGCGTCTTCTTCAGCGAATACCGTGGCGCAGTAAGACCTTTTTAAAAATAGATTTAGAGGGCGGGGATCTTTCCCCGCCTTTTTTTATTTTGAGGATTTTATGACTGAGTTGAAAAAGATCAGGGTCGGGATCGTGTCGCTGGGATGTCCCAAGACGCTCGTGGATAGCGAGATTATTCTGGGAAAGGTCCAAGGCGCCGGTTATTCGGTCACGCAAGACATTGCGGAGAGCGATGTGGTGCTGCTGAATACCTGCGGGTTCATCCAGGATGCCAAAGAAGAATCGATCGACGCGCTTCTCAAACTGCTCGAGCTGAAAAAAGAAAAGAAGTTGTTCGGGGTGGTCGTGGTGGGATGCCTGGTCCAGCGGTATGCCGAAGAACTTCAGAGGGAATTCCCCGAAGTCGACGCCTTCATCGGCTCCGGGGATTACATGCGGATCGCCGAAGCTCTGAAAAAGGTGGCGGATGGGCAAAAATTCACGAGTGTTCATAAGGCCGGTTATCTTGCGGACGCGGACGAAACGCGCGTTGCCCTGACACCCCAATACTCCCGCTATCTTAAGATCTCCGAAGGATGCGACCACACGTGCTCGTTTTGTGTTATCCCCAAGCTTCGTGGCCGGTACCGTTCCCGTCACATTGCGGATATTATCCGGGAAGCCAAACAATTGGCCGGTGAGGGCGCCAAGGAGCTCGTTGTGATCGGTCAGGACATCACAAGATTTGGATGCGACTACGCCGGCAAGTCTCTTTTACCGCAACTTCTGGAGGCGTTGGGGGCCGTCCGAGATATCAAGTGGATACGCCTTCTTTATACTTATCCCTCGACGCTGACGGAGGAGATGATTCGGGCCATTGCTGCTTCAAAGAAGATCTGCCGCTACATAGACTTACCGCTCCAGCATATTAGTGATAAAATACTCCACGCGATGCGGCGGGGAAATACGAAGAAACAGACCGTGGAGCTTGTCCAGAAATTGCGGACTATAATCCCCGAGGTGGTGATCCGGACGAGTTTTATCGTGGGATTTCCTGGCGAGACGGATGAAGATTTTGAGGAGCTTCTGGCGTTCATGCGGGAGATGAAATTCGAGCGTCTCGGAATCTTCCGGTATTCCCAGGAAGAGGGTTCTCCGGCGGCCGAGTTTCCCGATCAGGTTTCTGAAAAGATCAAAGAGGAGCGGTTCCACCGGGCCATGCAGTTGCAGCAGGAGATCGCGAGGGAAGTCAATCGTCGTTACCTTGGTCGCGAACTCCGGGTATTGGTCGAAACCCAGGATGAGAAAGATCCGAGCTTGTGGATAGGGCGTTCTGCCATGGATGCGCCGGAAGTGGATGGGAATGTGCTTATTCGAACGAAAAAAGAAATAACGGCCGGGAAATTTTATACGGTCAAGATCACGGACACTCAAGACTATGACCTCGTGGGCCAAATATAAATATACGTTTCTGAACCCGAACGTGTTGAGTATCGCACGGGGCCTGATCGGGCTTTCTTTGCCCTTCTTGATCCTGCGGCCGGGCCCGACGGGGCATCTTTGGGCTTTTATTTTGTTCATGGTAGGCGCGATCACCGATTATTTCGATGGGTGGATTGCCCGCCAGTACAAACTCGAATCGGACTTTGGCAGATGGGTCGATCCATTTAATGACAAGATCCTGATCCTGGCGCCGATGGCGGCCTTTGCGGCTCTCCATTTTTATTCCATCTGGTGGGTGGTCCCAATCTTTATCCGCGAGATCCTGGTGACGTTCTGCCGGACCGGATGGCTTTTGGAGGGAAAATCTCTGGGTGCAGAGATGATGGGAAAGCTAAAATTCGGTTTTCAGACAGTTACGGTGTGGATCGCTTTTGCCTATTTGAATCTGAACCCTTATCCCTCTATGGATGCAGTGACGGGTATCCTCCATTATTTTTTACCGGCGCTTGTGATCACGACGGTCGCGCTGACGCTTGTCTCCGGAGGCATGTTCCTTTGGAATCAACGGTCTCATTTTGGATCCGAAGCGTTCAACAAGTTTGTTCTCGCGGTGGGAGTGGGGCTTTTTCCGAAAGCTCCCGGGACGTGGGGAAGTTTGCTCGGTGTCCTGCTGGTTTTCCTGACCCGGTGGAGCGGCGGACTTTACGGAGCGGTTTTTGTGGTTTTGATCGTGTGGGGCGCTTTGGCTTATGAGCGGATCACGGATCCGGATCCGGACCCGCAATACATCGTGATCGACGAGGTTTGCGGCATTTTCGTAACGTTCATGATGATCCCGATGACCTGGGTCACCGCGATCCTGGGGTTTGTGCTCTTTCGTGCCTTTGATGTGTTCAAACCTTTCCCCGTGCGGTCGCTTGAGCGTATCCCGCGTTTCTGGGGCATTCTCGCTGACGATCTTGGCGCCGGTCTCTACGCCTGGATCATCCTGTTCGTGATCTTCAAATGAAGCCTACCGCGGCGGTCCTCGCTGTCGGAAGTGAAGTCCTGCGCGGAAGTGTGGTCAACACGAATGCCGCGTTCCTGGGTCGTGAGCTTTCCAATTTGGGGTTCGAGGTCATCTCTCACGGTGTTTGCGCGGATTCGCAGGAAGCAATCCGTTTCCGGCTTGGCGAGGTGCTCCGGCGCGTGGATCTCGTCATCATGATGGGGGGGCTTGGGCCGACGCCCGATGATGTGACCCGCGAAGGCATCGCCGCTCATTTTAAAGTGCCGCTCGTTTTTTCTGCCCCGCAGTATCGTCGTCTTCAAAAACTCTACAAACGTTTTGGCAAGCGCATGCCTTCGCTTGTGAAACGCGAAGCCTTTTATCCCGAGAACGCAAAACCCCTCATCAATCGCTTCGGGATCGCGCTTGGATTTTCGATCGAGACGGAGCAGAAGATCGTGATCGCGCTTCCCGGTGTTCCCTCAGAACTCAAGAATATGTATTTTGATGTAGTCCTGCCGGTCCTGAAGAAAAAATATCCGCGGCTTCAAAAAAGCCGCAAGCTGATCGTGAGGATGGCTGGCATTTCAGAGCCGGATGTAATGAAAAAACTCGGGAAAGATTTTTTTGACGACTCGTTCGATTTTGGGATCTACCCTTCAGCCGGTGAGATCGCGGTCCGTATCCTCGCGGAGAAATCTGATGTCTTCGCGCGGCTTAAAAAAAAGATCGCGGCCCGGTTGGAGGATCGGATCTACGGCTGGGATGAAACGCCTCTGGCCGTTGTGGTCGGAAAGATCCTGACGAGAAAAAAACAAACGCTTGCCGTCGCGGAAAGCTGCACGGGCGGGCTTTTGGCCTCACGCATTACGGCCTCGTCCGGAGCCAGTGTCTATTTTCGTGGGGGAGTGGTCGCGTACCATTCGAACGTGAAGAAAAATCTTGGAGTTCCGGAAAAGCTTCTCAAGAAGTACGGGGAGGTTTCAGCCGAGGTTGCTTGCGAGCTCGCAAAATCGGTCCGTGTCCGGATGGGATCAAGTTTCGGTATCGGCATTACGGGGATTGCCGGCCCCGGCGGCGGTAGCTCCAGAAAACCGGTCGGTCTCGTTTATATCGGCCTTGCATCCCCTGACGGAACGGCCCGGGTCTGGAAGCATGTTTTCCGGGGGGAGCGTTATCAGATTCAGGACAAGGCTGCGACGAAAGCGCTGGAATGCCTGTGGCGGACGATCCGTTAAAGCCGGCCAAGGCCAGAGTGTTTCTTGCGATCCCACTTCACGAGATGTTCTCTCACGAATTAGAAAATGTTTTGCATCCGCTTCGCCGCGAGATTCCCGGTGTCCGGTGGGTCAAGTCCGGGCAAGTCCATCTGACGCTGCATTTCTTCGGCCCCGTTTCTCCCCAAGAGATCGAGTTGATCCATCTCTCTTCAAAAAAAGTCGCATCCCTCTTTTCCCCTCTCAAGTTGAGCTTGTGCCGGATCGGCGGATTCCCAAGTCTCGAGAGGCCGGAGATCGTTTGGCTCGGGGTTGAGGAGCCCTCCGGCCGGCTGCTCTCTTTGCAGAAGGCGATTCAGGGAGAGGTCCGGACGCTCGGGTTTAAGACCGAGGAAAGGGCGTTCCATCCGCATGCGACCATTGGCCGTGTTAAAATAAAAAGTCAGAATCTGGCGCCCTTTTTAGCGAAGTTTCGGACCGAATGGCCGATTCCTGAAAAAGCTTCTGATCATTTGGCGCTCTATCAAAGTCACAATCTCCCGGAAGGCGTTCGTTATGAGATCCTTAAAACCTATTCGCTTTCAAAAAAAGCGTAAGTTAAAAGCCTCGCAGCTCGTTCGGGTTTATACGGCACTACGGAAAACTTTCGGACATCAGAAGTGGTGGCCGGGGGATACGTCTTTCGAGGTCATGGTCGGGGCGATCCTCACGCAGAACACGGCCTGGACGAATGTCGAAAAAGCTATTCTGAATCTCAAAAAATCGGGGAAGCTTTCGTTCGGGGCCCTGCGCCGGGTTCCGGCCAAGAAGCTCGCGCAGCTGATCCGGCCGGCCGGATATTTCAATGTCAAAGCGGACCGGCTTAAATGTTTCATGACTTTCTTGGAGCGGG
>CAYMER010000018.1:0-3289 GCA_964389345.1 uncultured bacterium
TTCTTCGCTCAATTCCTGCAGGTACGACTGCAACGCACCCACATTGACATTCAGAACCCGGAAAGCGACCCCTATACGATAATCAAAAAAGTTGGCCGTATAAGTCAGGAATGACGGGACCGTGCCCGGCAAAAGATTGCCTGCGGCATCCGTGACCGTATGCGTCGTGCAGGGCGCATTCCCGCATTTGATCTTAATGTCTGCCTGTTTCTCGAACTTAAGCAGAGCAAGATCCGGGCAATCGCATGCGTTATTAGAAACACATTTCCCGGCGGCATCGGTGCCGCATCCCACGTCTCCTCTCAAAGGCTCGATCAGATTGTGGTTCGCGTTCACGACATTGCTCGTATCGCCAACGGGAAGGCTCCGGGACTCCACTCCCACCGAAACCGGTAACGGTCCGTTGGCATCGCGCGTAGCGGAACTGTAAGGGAACTTCCCACTCACGGTGGGATCACCGTTCTCGACGTTCAAGGATGGGGCACGATAGTCCCACCCCGTAAGCGGTTGCGGGAACTGGGTCACATCAAATCCCGTGGACATATTGATCGTCGAAGTACTTTTCGGATAGCTGTTATAGGGAGAATTGCCTCCCTTGAAACTCACCCACGTTATGCTCTGCGCAGCCACCGCCTGGCTTGTCCAATAAGGCGACCTTGCAGAATAAGGCGGAGCGAGCTGCTTGATCAGACCGCCGCTTTTATCTAAAAGACGCACTATGGATGTATCACCATGACCGGCATTATTCATAAAATAGTAAAAGAACGGCAGATAATCTTTGGCGAATCCGGAGTTCGCGGCGGTGGGAACAACCGGAAAGATCTCCAGGTTGTTGAGCTCGCCGTAGCCGGGATAAGAAAGCTGGCCCTGCATCCCGTCCTTGATCCTTGTGACAGCACTCTTGTAGCTCGTGTGCCTCCCCGAGGGACTCGCTAAAAAATAGTTCTGGCCGATCGCCCGCTTGAAATCGTAGTAAATATTCTTGGAACTTCGCATGACATATTGCTCCGAGGCTTCCTCCGACGGCATCTTGAGGCTGAGGGTAGAGCCGGCGTTCGTCATCAGATAGATGTTCTGATTGGAAAAAAGGGGCCCTTGGATCGTCGAAGAGAAGCCGGGTGCTATTTCAAGATCTCCATCAAAAAAGCTCATGAAGTCGAACAGACGGCCGATCCCGATACGCAACACCAGTCTGCCGTAAAATTCGACGCCGGACGCATTGTTCCGCACTTTTACTTTAATCTCATACCGCCGCCAGGCATCATTGGCCGTGGGGGGATCATTCGGACTTTCAATCTGCTTGACCGAAAGGCTTTCCGGAACAAGCTCGATCGCCTTAAAGGTCTCAGCAAGCCACGCCTCTTGCGAAAGATCCGAAAACCAATCCGAAAGAACCGTTGTGAGCGGATCATTGTTTTTGTCGCTCACTTCCATCGTAGTCCCATCGTACGAAGGAAAAGCGCCGTCTTTTTTCACACAATCGGCAAAGAACTTGTGCGCGCGCTCCAATGTCGAAACCGCAAGCGCCTCTACTTCCACGCGATCAATGTCCCTCTGGAGCGGACGGCTCTGACGAGTCACCGTCAGGAGATACCCGGCAATCGCGACCATGAGAATGACCATGACCATCAGCATGAAAATCATCGCGAAACCTTTCGAAACTCCCGGAACTATGGCTCTCATTTTTTTCTCCTACGACTCAGCGGACTGAACATAAAAGGCCCTGGTCACGCCTTTCTTCCCGAATTTACTGCGGACACTTACCTCAATGATCTTCCGGTCAGCTGACACACGGAAAAGCGGAAAAACGGGCGGCGTGCCCTCCCAACAATTCTGGGGATCCATAAAACTGGCAGACACCCATGGAAGCGGCTCATCGATACAAAGATCACGCGTGATTTTTTCGGTTTCCGTGACAACTCCGTTCATATCAAGATCTGCGGAAGCATACGGCTGAAGAAGCGTACCCACTCCGATTTGGGTCTGATTGGCCGCGCTGTAGGTGTCACGATACCAATACAAGTAAAGAGGCGGAGAATAAGACGGGGAAGAATCCTGTTGGAAGGAATAGATCACCGTTTCGTTCTTGGATTTCCGGTTAAACTGCAGTGTACAGTAAATATAAGACCAAGTTTCATCCGCATACGCATCACATGTCGCGCAAGGAGAGCCTGTCTGCATGTAACCGGAGCATAACACCGTACTGCCACCCCCTGTATATTTATACTTTGCCTGCGGATCGATCAGGATATCCGGAACTTCCTTTTCGAGCATGCGAAACATCCGGAGCATTTCCTGCTGGGCAAGAACCTCGTTCTGGGACTTTTTGATCTGCTTCCCCGAAGATAGCAGAACCACCGCTCCGGCAATAAGAATCACCGAAACCATCGTCAATGCCAGGATCAGCTCCATAAGCGTCAATCCTTTTGCGCGCATGATCACCCTTCGGAAAAGAACGCAACGATGGTTCGCGACCATTGGCACTGCGAAACTGTGTCATGTACGACCGGAGCGCTTGCTCTGGAATCCCATCCCACCGAGATCTTCGCCTCTTTCCAGTACTCGTTCCCCTCTTCCGGCGCAAGGATCTCCCAGGAAATCAGGCCGTTATGCAGCTCCTCCTCCGCGTACGTCTGGGGCGCCAGGGTGGGTGAGAGGGCCTTGGCCCCTTTGGACCGGAACAGGGCGATCTTGCTTTCGAGCAAATGGGCCGCAATCATTTTTTGTTGCCCGGACTCCATTGCTCTTTTTCCATAGAACAACGTCCCCAGCACTCCCGTCGCGAGGATCGAAAGAATGACGAGGGTGATGATGACCTCCACGAGTGAAAATCCCGATGCTGTTCTTCTACGATCGGCCACGACACGCTCCTTCAAGGGATTGGGAACCGCAAGATCCGTTTCTTCACAAGCGCCTTCAGGGGCCGGAAACGCGCTTTCCGGATAAACTTTTCCGGCCCCATTGAATTACCGAACCTTCGCATCTCGTTCAACTCTTCGCCTAAAGCCAAACGAGCCTTAATAAAACACTTACTCAGATCGGAAATTTTTGAAATACTGGGAAAACAATCTTTGAAGGGTGATTCTTCCGGAACGCCTCCGGAAGCTCAGAAGAGATGCCCAACACAGGAACGAGCCCCCCGCCTCCTCTTTTTCGAGTATCAGAATCTTTTGACGATCTCATAACCCGAACCTGTCCCACACGCGTGCGGCAGCGGCGTTCTATGATTGCGGCAAATAAGGCCAATATTTTCCGGTTCCGGTGGCATAATCCCCTTCCACGCTCCAGT
>CAYMER010000019.1:0-5848 GCA_964389345.1 uncultured bacterium
CCCGGTATTGCTCGACCGGTAACCGCCGATCACGAGAATGACATCCATTTTCTTTTCACCGAGTTCGCGGATGGCGTCCTGCCGATCCTGCGTCGCGGAGCAGATCGTGTCAAAATGCCGGAACCGTTCCTGAAGCGAGGCATGACCGTAGCGTCCGCGAAGCGCATCGCGGAACATCTCCGAGATCTCGATCGATTCACGTGACAGCATGGTCGTCTGATTCGCGAACCCGATCTTTCCGAGATCCTTGTCCGGATCAAAACCCTCCGAACATGCATTCTTGAATTTTTCAAGGAACGAGTCCCGAGCCCCGAGTCCCTGGATATATTCACAAACCTGCTCCGCCTGTTCCTTATCCTTCACCACCAGATACTTCGCAGCCCGCGAACAGGTCGCTTGCGTCTCCTCATGGTCGTACTTACCGTGGATCACGGACGTGAACCCATCCTGGCTGTAGGATTCCACACGACGCCACACGCTCATCACGGAACCGCAGGTCGTGTCCACGATCACGCATCCTTTTTCCTGGAATTCCTTGAGGGCTTCCACAGGAACGCCGAAAGCCGGCATGATCACCACATCTCTTTCGGTGATCTCGGAACGCGAAGCATTGTCGGAGAGGATCTTCACGCCCATTCCCTGAAGCTCCGCGTTCACGCGCGGGTTATGGATGATCTCGTTAGTGAGAAAAATACGCCGGTCCGGAAAACGTGCGCGGGTCTCATAAGCAAACTCGACGGCGCGCTCCACGCCGTAACAGAAACCGAATTCTTTTGCCAGACGGATCTCAAGTCGTCCCATTTTCAGCGAGAATCCTGCCGTGCGGATCTTATCGATAAGGGGGCTGTGATAGCTTTGATCGAGCTGGTGCTGGACGATCCCTTTAATCCCGAAACTTGTGCGAAATGTCTTTTCGGGCTCAGTCATGAGAACCCCTCTTTAAGAGGAAGTGACCTTGCGGACCGTCACGCCCGCTTGCTCGAGCAGTTTGAGGGAGATCTCCAAAAACGGATAATTCCCCTGGAAGACGACTTCTCCGATCCCGGAGTTGATGATCATCTTGGTGCACATCAGGCACGGGGAAAAAGTCGTATAAAGCGTGGCGCCTTTGACGCTCACGCCGTGATAGGCTGCCTGCACGATCGCGTTCTCTTCACCATGCGAGCAGAGACATTCTCCGAGGTCTTTTCCGGAAGCATCGATCGCGTTGCAACGTGGGCAGCCGCCATCGCTGCAGTTGGTGATCCCGCGGGGTGTTCCGTTGTAACCAGTCGAAATAATGCGTTTGTCTTTGACGATCACGGCCGCGATCTTCCGTTTCATGCAATTGGCGCGCATGGCCACAACCTTGGCAATATTCATGAAATATTCATCCCAGCCCGGTCGCGGAGCCTTTTGCGCGAGATCGAGAAAGATCGACTTCACCTTCTCATGCATTTCCCTCAAGGGTCCGTTGTTATCCACCTGGAGATCCGACAAAGCGATCGTCTGATCAAGCTGTTGGTCGGTTTTGTTCGAACTTTTAGCTTCCTTGGCCTCCAGCGCCTGAAAATCCTCCCACACCCGGGGATCGTTCTCCCGGCCGCGCTGTTTGAGCCGTTCGAAACGAAGCCGTTCCGGAGCATGGATGCGAACGAGCGTGAAATCATTACGACGACGGAAGACCTGGACCTCGGAAGGATGGCGGATGGAATCGATTACGTAATTCTTTTCAGGATCAAGCTTCGCGAAGATCCGTTCGGCAAGACAGCCTGGCCCTTCTTTTTCGCGTAGTTCATTGCCAAGCGCGACTAAGACATCGCGCGCTATCTCCTGTCCGCGTTTCTTGGCCTCGCCCCGGAGCGCGTCGGATAGCGAGAAATAGTGGAAGCCGCGATCCTTTAGAAAATTCGCCGCCTCCCCTTTCCCCGATCCGTTCTTGCCCGTCAGTCCGATGATCATAAGATTCCTTTTGAGGAGTGAATCCAAAAGTCGGGCGAATAGAAACGATCGTCGCCTGCATGCCGTTCCACCAAAATAAGATGATGCGCGTTCTTGCCGTCTTTTGTTTCCGGCAACGCGGCGACTTCGCGAAGAGTCTCTCCGCGCTTCCCAGCCGGGGGTCTTATAAAACCCACGGACTGTTTTTCCAGACGAAAAATCGCATCTTCAATGTCATCCACCCGAAGCGCCATGGCATAAGGCTTCTTATCTCCGAAATGCGCGACCCAATCCAGCCCGGCTTTTTCGTGAGGGTGTTCGACCAGGATTGCCGGAGCGTAGCCTTTGCGTAAAACCTCCACGCCATGCCCCTTGTGCTCAAGAACTTTAGCGACAAAGTCTCTTTCATATCCTAGCTCGAGGAATTCGTTCGCCCTCTCCTTGAGATGAACGGTCCTGAAAATGAGATGATCCAAAACGGGACGAATGCCGATCCCCACAAGTGACAGGCCGCGCGCCACAATCCGGACGGCGGCATTTTCTGCGGCAAGATCAGCAGCGTACTGTTTCAAGACTTGTTCCAAGTTGGTGGGATCCTTACAACCTGAAGCGGATGGCATCTTGTGGTCCTTATCGGTCAAAGACAAAGTTTGCCTGCCCCGGCACGCAGGGCAGGCAAACCCTATTCTCTATCAAAAAATCCAAAGATTAATTGGATTAGTCCTGGCAACCTTCCGTCAAAAAAAAGAGGCCAGGGCGAACGGGAAAGACTTGTACGAGCTTATTCTACTTCAACGTATTCCCCGGTTTTTTTGGGGCTTCATCCTTCGAACGGGGCGTCGCCTTGGGGTTCGCTTTGAATTGGGGCGCCAGGTCCGCGTTGATCTTGGCATAAGCCGGATCCATATCTTCAGACTCGACGATCGAGCCAACCGGACATTCCGCCGAACAAGCACCGCATGAAATGCAGGTCGCCGGATCGATCACCATAAAATCTTTTCCCTGATACGTTCCGGGATAGATCGCCTCAGTGGGACAGACACCGGCGCAGAGGCCATAGCGTTCGCCGTGACATTTTCCAGTAATAACATAAGCCATTCTCTAGATTCTCCTTAATGGGTGCTGGTTTTGAAAGAGGCGGTATTTTAACCGCTGCTCCCCCCATCGTCAATGCTTTCGAACCCGAGTCGGCTATTTCGTAAACGGCCGGCTCATGGCCTCAAGGCGGGCCGCGCGGTCTTCCAGGGAAGGGTGCGTACTAAAAAGAGCGGACCACCCCTTGCCCGAAAGCGGATTGACGATGAAAAGATGGGCAGTCGCGGATGCGGCATCGCGAAGTGGAAGTCGTTTGGAAGTGATATCGACCTTTCTAAGCGCGCTCGCGAGGTAGAGAGGCTCTTCACAAAGCTGGGCGCCGAGAAAATCGGCTCCGTATTCTCTGGAACGTGAGATCGCGAGCTGGATGAGAGTCGCGGCAAGAGGCATCAGGATCGATGCCAGAACCCAGGCCAGCGGATGAACGTTATCGCGCTCGTCACGCTCCCCGCCCCAGAAAAACGACCAGCGGAACATGGAGACGATCATGCTGAGTACGCCGGCCAAAGTCGCTACAATCGAAGATAGCAGGATATCGCGATTCAGAATATGCGACAGCTCGTGTCCAAGCACACCCGAAAGCTCCTCCTTATTGAGAAGTCCCACGATCCCGTGCGTGATCACGATCGCCGCATGCTGTGGATCACGACCCGTGGCAAAGGCGTTCGCCGAAGCGGATGGCAGCATATAAAGCCGCGGAACGGGGATGCCGGCCTTCGCCGAAAGCTTTCTCATGATCTCAAAAACTTCAGGAGCTTCTTCTTCGACCAAAGGTTGCGCCCGGTGCATGGCGAGCACGATCTTGTCACTAAACCAGTAAACCCCAAGATTGACCGAGCACGCGAACACAAACGCCCCGATCATGCTGTTCCGTCCCCCCAACGCATAGCCACAGGAAATGATCAAAATCGTCAAGAGCGACAGAAGAAATACCGTTTTGAAGAGGCTCCTCATAGCTCATCCTATGAAAAGATGATCAAGTCACGGGGCAGAGGTAATTCTCGCGACAGTGTCGCGAGTTTTTGACTGCGGGAGTGGATATCGCAGGGTTTCTGCATTTACGGCTGGAAACCAATCGGACCTTTCGGCTTCACAGGAACATTTTCGGAAGCCGCTTGCGTCATCATTTTCCGGATTGCTGCAACAATATCCCGAATGGCCTCGTCATGATCCCCCACCTTGCGTTCCAATTCTGAAAATTTCTGCACTAACGCCTTATTTTTTGAGAGGATCTCACGCAATTTTACGAAGGCTCGCATGATCGCGATGTTAACTTGAACCGCCCGCGGGCTATTCAGAACGCTTGAAAGCATCAAAATGCCGTGTTCCGTAAACGCGTACGGAAGATAACGAACACCTCCGTGTGAAAAGCTTGAGGTGCCAATTTGGCACCTCAAGCTTACAACTTCTTTTCTGGTAAGCGGATACATAAAGTCGGGAGGAAATCTATCTTTGTTACGGTTGACTTGTCTTTTCAAATATTTTGTTTCTACGCCATACAATGCTGCCAAATCACGATCCAGCATAACCTTTTGACCCCGGACCATATAGATCGAAGACATTATTTTCTCGGTATCAAGTTTTTCGATGTCCATGCGGAGACAATAACACATAATTTAATTAATAGCAATATTATATTGCGTAATAATCATTTTCAAGATGAGAACAAAATGCATCGGCAGAATCGGAGGACCCTCTAATTACTGAGATGCGTCGTTGAGACTTACTACAAGACCCTTAAGATAGCCAGAACGATCGCCAATTTCGACAAAACGATTTAGAATCTTTGGGGCCGGCAACGAAAATCCGGCTCAAAAGCGGATACCGAGATTGCGAAGGTCTTTCACCAAACAAGCGCGGGTTTTGAAGTGGAGGGCGTACATGCCGGCTTTGCGGGCGCCCTGGATAAAACTTTTCATGTCATCGATGAAAACGGTTTCTTCAGGCCTAAGTTTGATCTTTTTGAGGACACGACGATAGATCTTGAGGTCGGGCTTGCGCGCCCCGACTTCATGCGACGGGAACCTCCGCTTAAAATGGCGAAGCAGCTTGAAATGTTTCCTAAGATAGGTGTAATGAAGTTCATTGGTGTTTGAGATGAGATAAAGCGGGTATTGTTTCTTGATCCGGAGGAGAAGCTTTTCCATTCCTGGGTTCTCCCAAAAGATATCGTTCCAATAATGTTTGAAGATTTTATAGGAAACCGGCTTTTTGAAGACCCGGCAGGCCTCTCGGTAGAACTCATAAGTCGAGAGCTCGCCGCGTGTGTAGGCCTGCTCGAATTTCGAAAGAAAGAAGTGCGCCCAGATCCTGAGCTCGGAAATCCCCCCAGCTTCGGAAAAACGACGCGATGCCTTTTTGACGTCGTAGTTCACGAGCACATTGCCGAGGTCGAAGATCACGGCTTTTATTTTCTGATTTTTCATAAGGTGGGAATCTTAGCATGAAGAAAGGGGTCAGGCACCTTTTTTGATGTTCAAAAAGGTGCCTGACCCCCTGCCCATCGACAAAGCTGGCTTGTTAGCAAACCCAAATACGTCCCCATCACATTCCCCAGGATCCCAAGAAGCAGCCCAACAGGCGCAAGCGCGGGCACATACGCCGCGGCGACAATCGGGGCTGAGGCCGGACCACCGATATTCGCCTGGCTCGCGGTCGCGACGAGGCAGAGCGGGATGCGCGCGATGCGGGACACGATAAGAAGAAATGTCGCGTGGATCAGGACCAGAACAACGCCGGCCACGATCAAAAGAGGCGCGGACAAAATACCCGAAAGACTTGCCCGGGCTCCGATCGAGGTCAACACGAGGAATAAGAATAAGTATCCAACCCG
>CAYMER010000020.1:0-4740 GCA_964389345.1 uncultured bacterium
TTGATGGGACTTGTAGGCTGGAGTATCAGGGCTATTCTCTTGGTAAGCCCAAGTATTCCATTTCGGAGTGCCAGAAGCGTGGCATGACTTATGCCGCGCCGCTTAAGGTGAAGCTCCGTCTTGTTCGTAAAGGAATTGCCAAAGAGCAGGAAGTTTATATCGGGGAACTTCCGCTCATGACCGACACCGGCACATTTATTATCAATGGCGCTGAGCGAGTCATCGTGAGCCAATTGCACCGTTCGCCAGGCATGTCGCTTGAGGAAAGCTTGCATCCGAGTGGCAAAAAAATGTACAGCGTTCGCATCATTCCGTACCGTGGCGCATGGCTTGAGTTCGAGTCCGACGCGAACGACGTGCTTTACGCCTACATCGATCGCCGTCGCAAGATTCTTGCAACCGCGCTCTTAAGGGCGTTGGGGTACTCTTCGACCTATGATATTTGCAAAGAGCTTTATCCGGTCGAAAAGATCCGTGCGTTCGACAAATCCAAGGTAAAGGATTGTGAAAATGAAGTCCTCGCCGAAGACGTTTTTCATCCGGCAAGCAAAGAATTGATCGCGGCTGCCGCAAGCAAGCTGACCAAAGAAGTGCTCTCAACTTTTCTCTCCAACGATGTAACGACCTTTTCGATCGTCAAGCTTCCCAAGGAAGATCGTTCTTTGATTAACACACTCGAGCGGGATCCTTATCGTAATTCGCAAGACGCACAGCTTGCGATCTATCGCCGCGTTCGTCCCGGCGATCCGCCAACGGAAGCAAGTGCTAAAGATCTCATCCAGAAACTTTTCTTTGATCCCCAGCGTTATGACCTCGGTCATGTCGGACGTTTCATGCTCAACAAGAAGCTGGGGCTTGGCACCAGCGCTGCGGATACGAAGAATACGACGCTCAAGCCCGATGACGTGATGAAAGTGATCGGCAAGCTTCTTAAGCTTCGCTCCGGGGAAGTGAGCATCGATGACATCGATCATCTTGGAAATCGTCGCGTGCGTTCCGTAGGTGAACTTTTGCAGAATCAATTCCGCGTGGGTCTCGCGCGCATGAAGCGTTCCTGCGTGGAACGTATGTCCATTTATGACCTGGAAGCTGCGATGCCGCACAACCTAATCAATCCCAAGCTTATTTCCGCGGCGATCAAGGATTTCTTCGGCCGCAGCCAGCTGTCGCAATTCATGGACCAAACGAATCCTTTGGCAGAGCTGACGCACAAGCGCCGTCTTTCCGCGCTCGGTCCCGGCGGTCTTTCGAGAGAGCGCGCGGGCTTCGAAGTCCGTGACGTGCATCCTTCGCATTACGGCCGTGTTTGCCCGATCGAAACACCGGAAGGTCCGAATATCGGTTTGATCTCGTCTCTCAGCACGTTCGCCCGAGTCAATGATATCGGGTTCCTTGAGAGCCCGTATCGCAAGGTCGCGAAGGGTCGTGTGACGGACCAGATTGATTACCTCACTGCGGATGAAGAAGACAAATATGTGATCGCGCAGGCGAATGCACCGCTTGATAAAAGCGGGCATTTCACCTCGGATTCGGTTTCGTGTCGTGCCCGAGGAGATTTTCCGAAAAAGAAACCCGAAGAGATCGATTATATGGATGTGTCGCCCCGTCAGCTTGTAAGCGTGGCAGCGGCCTTAATCCCGTTCTTGGAACATGATGACGCGAATCGCGCGCTTATGGGCTCGAACATGCAACGCCAGGCCGTGCCTCTTCTTATTCCCGAAGCTCCTTTCGTGGGAACCGGGATGGAACGTCATGTAGCGAAGGACTCCGGGGCGGTCGTTCAAGCCAAATCCCGAGGGACCGTGAAAGCGGTCTCTTCCGAGGAGATCGTCGTTGATGATTTTGTTTACAAGCTTCGCAAATTCAAGCGGTCCAATGCCGGCACTTGCATCAACCAGCGTCCCCTCGTTGAAGTGGGCGATAAGGTGAAGCGCGGGGACATTCTCGCGGACGGTGCGGCAACGCAGGGCGGTGAGCTGGCTCTCGGGCGAAACGTGCTCGTGGCGTTCATGCCGTGGCGCGGTTACAATTTCGAAGACGCGATCATCGTAAGCGAAAAATTTTGCAAGGAAGACGTTTACACATCGCTGCACATCGAAGAATTTGATATTGAAGCGCGCGACACAAAGCTTGGCAACGAAGAGATCACCTGCGATATCCCGAACGTGAGCGAAGAAGCCTTGAAAGACCTTGATAAAGAAGGCGTGATTCGTATTGGTGCGGAAGTGAAGCCCGGCGATATTCTGGTCGGGAAGATCACCCCGAAATCCGAGATTGAGCTTTCTCCGGAAGAAAAACTTCTACGCGCGATCTTCGGCGAAAAAGCCGGCGACGTGCGTGACGCTTCCCTTTCTGTGCCTCCGGGCGTGGAAGGTGTCGTGGTCGACGTGAAGGTGTTCGCCCGCAAAGAATCAGCCGCTAAGACCAAGGAGGAACGGCGTCAGGAAAACAAAGATATCAATGAGATCAAAGAGCGCTTCAACGAGCGCATCGATCTTCTGAAGCGCGAGCGTCTACACAAGGTCGCAGATATGGTGATCGGGAGAAAACTTTCCGAAGACCTGCTCGATGATGTCCTGGGAGAAGTGCTTCTGAAGAGCGGGCATGTGATCACCAAAGGCGATCTCAAAAAACTGGATGGTTGCGATTGGGATTCCTTGCGCATCGATGAAGATCCGGACCTTGAAGAAAACATCAAAAAGATCGCTCGTGTTTGGGGCGACGAAATCGATGAGCTCGTGGCTGAACGGACTCGCGAGACCGATCGTGTAAGAAAAGGCGATGAGCTTCCTCCGGGGGTCATCAAAAAAGTCGTGGTGTATGTTTGTTCAAAACGCAAGATATCGGTCGGGGATAAAATGGCCGGTCGTCACGGGAACAAAGGTGTGATCGCCAAGGTTCTTCCGGAAGAGGATATGCCGTTTCTCGCGGACGGAACTCCGGTGGAGATCATTCTGAACCCGCTCGGCGTGCCGTCTCGTATGAACGTCGGTCAGATTCTTGAGACCCATCTGGGGTGGGCGGCCAAAATGCTCGGGTTTCATGTGGAAACGCCGGTCTTTAGCGGCGCCACGGAAGCGGAGATCAGGCAGGCTATGAAAGAGGCGAAGATCCCTAACGACGGAAAGATCTCGCTTTACGACGGCCGCACCGGCGACAAGTTCGATGAAAAGATTACGGTCGGGTACATTTATATGCTGAAGCTCGCGCATCTCGCGGACGACAAGATCCACGCGCGATCAATCGGGCCCTACTCCCTCGTGACGCAGCAGCCGCTTGGCGGTAAGGCGCAGTTCGGTGGCCAGCGTTTTGGAGAGATGGAAGTGTGGGCGCTTGAGGCGTACGGCGCGGCTTTCACGCTTCAAGAGCTTCTCACCGTGAAATCAGACGACGTGGTCGGCAGGACGCGTGTTTATGAGGCAATCGTCAAAGGAGAACCCGCGCTCCACGCCGGCACGCCGGAATCCTTCAACGTTCTTGTCAAGGAACTTCAGGCTCTTGGGCTCGATATCGATCCTGAGCGTAATCTGAGCAGTAAATTGCCGCACCCCGACACAAAAGAAAAATCCTCGGAAGAAAAACAGGAAGAAGCAAGGGAGAAACTCAAAGTATGAACTATAGCGTGAATACTTTTGATTCTGTTTCAATCCGTATTGCGTCCCCCGAATCCATTCGTAAATGGTCGAAGGGCGAGGTCAAAAAACCCGAGACGATCAATTACCGGACTTTGAAGCCTGAAAAAGACGGTCTTTTTTGCGAACGTATTTTTGGTCCCACCAAAGATTACGAATGTGCTTGCGGCAAGTACAAACGCATCAAGCACAAAGGGATTGTTTGCGATCGTTGCGGCGTGGAAGTGACCCAGGCTCGCGTTCGACGTGAACGTATGGGGCATATCGATCTCGTGACGCCGGTCTCCCACATCTGGTTTTTCAAGACCATGCCCTCCCGCATCGGAAATCTTCTCGACCTGAGCGTCCGCGCGCTTGAAAAAGTCCTCTATTACGAAGAATACATTGTCCTTGATCCGAAGCAGACCCCGCTCAAGCAGCGGCAGCTTTTGACAGAAGACGAATATCTAAAGGCGCAGGAACAATACGGACCGGAGAACTTCGTGGCCAAAATGGGTGCCGAAGCCATCCAGACGCTTTTGTCGGAATTGGAGCTGGATAAACTAACCGCGAAATATCACCGCCAGTTAAAGGCCGCTAAGTCCAAGCAGTCTCGTGCTCGTGCTGTCAAGGTCCTCAAGATTGTGGAAGCGTTCTACAAATCCGGCAACCATCCGGAATGGATGATCCTGAAGGTGGTTCCCGTCATTCCACCCGATCTTCGCCCGCTGGTGGCTCTTGATGGGGGACGTTTCGCGACGAGCGATCTTAACGATCTTTATCGCCGCGTCATTAACCGCAACAATCGTTTACGTAAACTGCTCGAGCTCAAAGCTCCGGATGTCATTATTCGCAATGAGAAGCGCATGCTCCAGGAAGCGGTGGACGCACTTTTTGATAACGGTCGGCATGGTCGTCCGGTGCTTGGTGCCGGCAACCGGCCGCTCAAGTCCCTGAGTGACATGCTCAAAGGGAAGCAAGGCCGTTTCCGCCAAAACCTGCTCGGGAAACGCGTGGACTATTCAGGACGTTCCGTCATCGTAATCGGACCGGAGCTTAAGCTTCACCAGTGCGGGTTGCCGAAAAAGATGGCGCTCGAACTTTTCGAACCTTTTATCATCCGTAAGCT
>CAYMER010000021.1:0-6752 GCA_964389345.1 uncultured bacterium
GAGTTCAGACGTGTGCTCTTCCGATCTCCGCGAACTTCGCGCCGGCGTATTGACCGGCGCTCGCAATGTTGTACCCCAAGGCCACGGTCGTGGGAGTGGCGCTAAAAGCGGTTAAAACCCCTGTTCCGCTCGCAACGGTCCTTGGGATCACACCCGCCAAAGTGGAAACAGTGCCGGTCGCCGCAGCAACAGACCGGGCCAGTCCCACGGGAATGTCAACGGCCGACGGCATTGCAAGATTGGAGGTGGTGATCACGATCGTGCCGGTCCCCGGCGTTACCGCCTCGTCCACCAGAAAATCCACGGCAACGATATTCCCAAAATTGGTCAGCAAAGGATCCTTGGTGATCTTGATATATTTATCCAAAGTGGTGATCCCGGTAAAGTTGAGGGCGACCTTTTGGCCGCTCGCATTCGTCACTATAACTTTGATGGAGCCTGCGGTACCCGCGGTCCTCCGGACCTTTAAGACAAGGTCCCCGTTACCCGGGCTTACCGCATCTGCCGGAGAATTAAGGTTCCAGGACGTCCCAAGGTTCAACCTCACGCCGGCGTATTCCGCGGTTTGCGCATCAAGATTTTGCGTGTTGTAACTAAAGGTAACGCTGGACGCGGCCGCGCTAAAGGACGTCAGGTTGGACGGCAACGCGCCAAGTCCCTGCGGGCTTGCGCTGAAATTCAGGAGGTTACTCACCGTACCGGAAGTTGACAGGATCACATCCGTCGCGGTGGCTGGCAGTGACCCGGCAGACTGGCAGGCGAGGCCGGGGTTTGTGACATAAACGGTCCCATTTCCCGAGACGGTATCTTTGTCCACAAAAAGGAATAAGCTCGTAACATGCTGGGCATCGAAGTTCCCACTGCCGCCGGCCGCGGCTGTAAAATCAACGGCCGTAAGCGTGATGAACCTCTCGGTGGTCAAGATCCCTGAAAATTCCACGATCGCCGTCCGTCCCTGGGCGTCCTTCGCCATCACTTTGAGCGATTTGTTCGTCGTGGTCGTCGCGGCCGTGTTCTTCACGCCTAAAACAAGCGGTTGGGAAAGATCATAACTACTGCCAAACTGAAGGGCCGCGCCGGCATAGTCGTTCGTGCCGATCGCGTAGTAAGAGAACGAAAATCCAGTCGCGGTACGCGCCGATGCGCTGAGGGCGGCGGCCGCGCTCGCGAAGGTCGTTGGAAGAACGCCAAAGGTTGAAAGATTCGTTGCGGGGCCCGACCCGGCAGAGGCTTGCCACACCATCCCGGCCGGAAGGTTTGCGGCGGGAAGGTTCAAGCCTGCGATCGTCACCGTCCCGGTCACTGCCGCGGTGCCGGTCACAATGTCCTTGTCGACAATGAAAGTCACGGAAGCGACATTGGAAGTATCGAAATTCCCGGCACCGGCGGACGCGATGACATCCGCACTTGTGATCGTGAACTTCTGGTCCGCTCCTGTCACCCCCGTCAACATCACGACCGCCGTTTTCCCGGAAGCGTCTTTAAGCACCGCTTTGACCGTGCTGATCGCCGTACCGCTCCCGGCCGTATTCTGCACGCTGAAAACAAGCGGGGCCGAGGTCAAATTCCACCGTGTATTGAGATGGAACTGTGCTCCGGCATAGTTCCCCGCAGCGGAAATGTTGTAACCGAATCCGACGCTGTTCCCGCCAAGATTGAAGGCCGTCAAATTGGAAGCGGCGCTCGCCACTGTGCCAAACGCGACCCCGGAGTTTGTTAGATCTGAAAGGGCCGGATCGCCGATTGAAGGCACGATCGGCTGAGCATAAGCAAAGGGAACCTGCGAAGGCGTAAATGCGTCGGTTGTGACGATCATCGTCCCCACTACTGCCGCGGTGCCGGTCACAATATCCTTGGCCACCAGAAATGTGACGGACGCGACTTCCGAAATGTTAAAATCCCCGGCGCCGGCGGCAGATGCGACGTCCTCTTCGGTGATCCCGAACTTCTGCATCCCCGCTTGCGAATCGGGGATCCCGTTCAGCACGAAAACGACGGTCTGGCCGGAGCTGTCCTTCAAAATGACCTTGACCCTGTCAACCGCTACGCCGCTCTGGACTGTGTTCTGCAGACCGAACACAAGCGAACCCTGGGAAGCAAGGTCCCATCGGGTCCCGAGATTCAACTGGAATCCCGCGTAATCCGTTGCTGCGTTGATATTGTAGGAGAACGAAACCGAACCAACGCCCGAACTCAATCCACTGGTAGTGAAATTCGTCAGTTGGGCCGCAGAGCTCGCGAGCGGGGTCGAAGTGACATTCGAGTCGGCCAGACTGCTGACCGAGCTGAGTGGATCCGCGTAGATCGAATTGACCCCGGGAGGATAGGTGAACGTGGACGTATCCATGAGCGGAAGCCCCTGAGTCCCGATCATAACGGTCCCCTTGACATAAGTCCCCGATCCCTGGGGAGTCAGAACATCCTTATCGATCAGGAACGTGACCTTGGTCACCTGGGTTAGATCGAAATTATCAGGGGAAGCGCCTACGGCATTTGTGATCGCTTCCTGGTCGATCGCACAATATCCGGCGTCAAGCATATTGATCCCCATAAAATAAATGACTGCCGTTTTTCCGGATGCGTCCATCACGATGGCCTTGATCTCGCTATTGATCCTGTTCTGCGCACTATCGGTGGAAGAGGCTGTATTACGGACGGTAAAAACAAGCCTCCGGCTTTCCAGGTTCCAGGGGGTCCCGTTCCCGAACGAGAATGAAGCGCCGGCGTATTCAGTTGACCCTTCGGCTGCGTTGACATTGTAGTCAAAAACAACGTCGGTCCCGTGGGAGCTAAAACCGGTCATGGCACCACCTGCGCTGGCGACGGCTTGCGTGTTCACGCCGTAGGTCGCCAGGTTCGAGACACTGCCGCCTTCCATGGCAGGAACAGCGCTGATCCCGGTCACATAATTGAAGCCGAAATTCAGGTCGGAAGGAGAAAGACTTCCCTCCTCTCCCTCGATCCTGACGGTCCCCCGGCCGGACGCGAAAGCTTTGTCGACCACGAGCGAAACAGACTGGACCGTGGAACCGAACGCGGAGTTGAGCGCCTGGAGGGCATTCTGGCTGATCACAATGCAGTCCTTCCCGTCCTCTCCGATACCGCCAAAAAAGAGCGAGACGGTGTGTCCGTTCGCGTCCGTAACCACCGCGCGGATGGCGGATGTCCCCGTGACCCTGAGCACCATATCGCCGTTGGCGGAAAAATCATACGGCGACCCGAAATTCAGCCGGGTACCCGCGTAGTCCCCCTCCGCCGTAAAATTATTGTAGCTAAAAACGTTCACGTCGGCGTTCGTGCTGAATCCGGTGATTTTCCCGGGGGCGCTCCCGAGAGCCGTGGCGGTAGCCCCATTGAGATTCGAAGGCGCCCGGTTCTCGACGGCCGAGGAAGATCCGGCGATCGTAGCACCGTCCGTATAATCTTCGCCGTAAAGAGCGGTGCGCGAGTAATTTTCAGTGTAATCAACCGACCCATCCGTTTTGTAGCGGGTCTTCGTGACCACGAAATCCTTATACCCCATCCCCGTAACCGACACACTGAGCGTTCCGGTCTTGGCATTCGGATCATTGACCCGCACCACAACGGTCTTGATCTCGCCGGCATTAAATCCGTCAACGCCCGCCGAACGCAAAATAGCGCTCGTGACCTGGACCTTGCCGAACGCGGTCACTTTCACGGTCACCGTCTTTCCGTTCTTGTCGATAAGATCCAGCAGGTAATAGGCGGCAGTGCCGGCGGGACGCTGGACCTCAAGCACCAGATCCTGCGTCTCGCAGTCAAATCCCTGATCGAACGAGATCGCCGCGCCCGCCCACTTGTTGGCCGCGAGGATGCTCCCTGAAGCATAGTCATAATTGAATGAAAATCCTGTCGTCTGTGTCTGGCCCATCGTGCCCGGGTTCCCGTTCTGGATATACGTAAAACCGGTAACGGTCGAGGGTGTCGTGGAAGGCCCGAATGCCATGGCCGTGGCCCCGTCAAGATCGGTTGTTGCCGCGCCCGGCGTCGCTGCCGAGATTACCTGAACGGTTCCCGTCGTAGAGGCGGGCTGGTCTTCCACTCCGGCAGCGTCATCCAGGATCTTCTGGGAATCAAGGCCGTAGTGGCGTTCATAGCGGTCGACCGATTCGAGGATGCGGGTCGTGGAATTGTATTGATATCGGAAGTACGAGTACATGGCGAGACTCGAACCGTTGTCGGAAAAGCTGAACGAATCGGAAAGGCTGTAATTAACGTCGAGTTCGTCAATCGCTTTGTATTCGGCGACAAAGACCGTCTGAAGGCCGTAGGCCGCGGGGCCGTAATAGGTCCTCCCTGCAGCGGCCTCGTTGGCAGAAGTGTAAACGGACGACGTATTATAGAAGGTACGCTTCGTCAGGATGTCGTCTTGTTCCAGCGTTTCGCCCTGCGGCAGAGTGAACCCCGGCACCAGTTCCGTCTGCGTGCCCTTGACCTTATATTCATCGACCTGGTTCAGGCGATAACTGCCGGAATAGCGCGTTTCATCAGGATAGTAACGGTAAAGCGAATAACCGGAGGCTTTCCGCACTCCTGTCGTCCAGGAATAACTGATCGCATAATCGATCGCTTCGCGTGTGGCAAGGTAGTGGGACGAGCTGACCAGCTGGAGGCCGGTCATGCCGGACGCCGCGGCGTACGTATCGACGTGATCCGCCCGGCCGTTCGCCTGGTAAGTGTGGTCGATTCTCTGCGTCAGATTGAGTGTCCATCCCGACGCCGTCGCCTGATACCCGAGCTGGATCTCCCGAACCAGTTTGGTGCCGTAGATCGCGAGGTTAACACTTGTCGCGAGCGCGGCAAACCCGTCGCCGGTGATCATGGCATAAAGCCCGGAAACGATATTGTCCGTATAGGTCGCGGTCGCAAGCGTCGGCGCGGCCCCGACCGGGTAAGCATTCATCATCTGAATGCCGGTCAGGACGTCATCGATCACGTTGGCGCCGCCCTCGAGATCGCAAACGGAATTCCTGATCTGATACTGATACATGGCCAGAAGATCGCGGTCCCCGAAAGTCGTGTCTGTGGCGCTGTCTTTTTTGTAAACGGCTTTTTGCGCGAACGTCGCCGTCCCGGCCGTGTAGGTGATCGTGAGATCGACATGTTTTTTCTCATCCAGGAAATAAGTCTTGGAAATAAGCTGCGCCGCGTTTTCGGTTGCGGTCTGATACATTTGGGAATACCAGAGTTTGGCGGTCTTCGCCCAACCGCCCGCGATCACCTGGTCGGCCGTCAGGGCCGCGCCGCTCCCCTGGCGATAATAGTCCCGCGTGAAATTGACAAGGATCGCGGTACCGTCCACGAGTTCGTAATTCTCGATTGTGTCTTCGATCTCATGCCCGCGCACTCCCTTGTAGGTCATCTTGTTCATGATCTTGCTGGCTACGGGACTTGCCATGTTGGCCGATTCAATCTTGCCGCGATAGGTCCTCTGTTCGGTCAGATCCCCAGCCGCGCTATACGCGAAAACAGTCGTTGCCAAGACGGTGAGTTTTTCCGGATGATTCACAACAGCCGCGAGTATCGTTTCGTAACTGTCACCCAGAAAGTTGGCTGTGTCGTACGCATAGGAATAAGCGTTCGCGGATCCCCGGTTGGGGACCACCGAAGAATAGCCGTCATTGATCCCGAGGACTTTCGTGCGTGTCTCGTCGCTAAAGATGACGGTTCGCATTCCCTCCCGGGCCTGAACGTCGGCCGTAAGCTCGATCTGCCTCAGGAATTGCTCCGGAACACCTTTCTCCCCTCCGGGATGCGCGGTCGTGTAATTCACCTCAAAGATCGTCGTATCGGTCGCTCCGTCGGTCCGCTCACATTGCTCGACGATCGAAGTGATCTTCGCCCAAGTTTCGTCCTCGAAATACCGCATCTCCTGCGTGTCCGCCCCCGTCCAGGCGCTTGTACCGATCGACCGCTGTTCCGAAACACTACTCACCTCGGTAAAAGTCCCGGCTGCGTTCACAAAGAAGGAACAGCTTCGCGTCCAGCTTCCATTCCCTTGCACATCCAACTGGAGCGTGTAGCTTTCGGCTTTCTGGTCCACGGCGTTAAAAGCCTTGTCGAACATCGTGATGGCCAGGACGTCTTCCGTGGACGTCTCTGTCGTTCCGATCAGTTTCCCCGCCGGCGCCCCCGCCGTCGTGTCAAAGAATTTTGCCCTGTCCTCCGCCGCCGTCGTGATCCGCTGTTCAATGAAACTTTCTTTCGCGTCGCCCTGATCGAGGCCGTTAATGATCTTGCGGGTGATCATCCGCGTCACCGATTCATCCGTGGTCGAGACCTGCAAAGCCTGGCTCTTCAGCATACGAAGATCGAAATGAGTCTCGACGACATCCTCCGTCGCCGGATCATCCCCGAAATGATCGAAAGCACTGTCCCAGGTCTTCACCAAGACACTGTCGTCCCACGTCTTCCCGCTCGGAGCATCCCCGAACCGGGCATCTAAACTCGACTGCTTCACCTGCTCAATGTAACTTTCTTTGCCGGATTGCTTCACACCGTCAATGTACTTCTCACTGATCATGCGGGTCACGCTCTCGTCAGTCGTCGAAACCTGGTAAGCCTCGCTCTTCTGCTTCCCGCCAAAACTCCCTTCCCACGTCTGGACGTACATGATGTCGTCCCAGGTCGAAGTGCCGGGAGCGGCGCCGAAAAGAGTGGATAACGCGGTGCCTTTGTAAGTCACGGTCCCAAGGGTCTTCTTCTGCTCAATAAAACTTTCTTTGCCGGAT
>CAYMER010000022.1:0-2555 GCA_964389345.1 uncultured bacterium
GATCAGGGTTTTTAAGGTGCCTTCTATCATGCTTTTGATCCTGCGCCGGATCTCTTTCGTAATAAAAGAGGTAAGTATCTGGTTTATCTCTTCCTGCATCTTTTCGGTATACCGTGAACCCCGCTTGGCCAACACGGCGTTCCTTAAGACCTCTGCCGGACATATATTGATGGGTAACGCCACCAATTCCTTTCCTTTGTCTTTTATCAGGTAGCGGATTTCAACCGTGACGCCTTCAAGGTCGCTGATCAATCTTTCTCTTTTCAGGGGCGCGATCGCCGTGATCAATCTTTGAGAATGCCTTTCCATATCCATAAGAAGAGTTACGATGCTCGGGATCAGGTTTGGAAAGAAAATGTTGGTAAACTCATATACGGCCAAGGGCTTATCGCCCTCCAACATATCCGCGCTGATACGGATAGGCGAAAATTGCGCGGAGAATTTCTTACTCAGGAGCGAGGGCTTTTGAGCCCGGCTAGACATTATAGATATCCCCGACCTTCTTAAACGGCAGACGATAGATAATGTAATTGATCACAAAAGAGCCCCGGAGCAATTTTTCCAATTCATGACGCACGCCCATGAAGACCAAAGGCGTCTCGCCTTCTTTTAAAGTGCTTTTGATTCTTCCGGCGATGAAGGCGTCCCTTTGCTTCATTAATTCCGCGCCCTTTTCCCTGTACTCCTTAAGCGAGTCTTTATAACTCTGCACGGAAACAAAAGCCTTGCTGATCAACTGGCTCAGGTTATCATATTCTTTAATCAGCAGCTCCGGGTCCTCCGTCCCTTCCAGAGAGGCTCCCTTCCCCACTAACTCCAGGATCAACTGGTGATTGGGGCTGGATTTTTGGGATAATTTTTCCGCGATCACTTTTTCCCTTCCGCAAACAGGCATGGCGTCCTGATAGATCCGCATGGAAGGATATGAGATATTTGTTTTCCGAATTTTTTCCTTGATGCCCTCCCACATCTCCTTGACGGATTTTTCCTGCTCCGCCGATGAAGTCTCGGCGGGCTTTCCGGCCACCTCTCCTTTTAAAGAAAGCAGGATCTCGCCCGCTTCTTTCTGGGTATGCAAAACGGGCACATAGATCAAGGGTTGGATATCACTCATCTTCCCCCCCCCCTGGAGTCGACGGCTTCTTTTATCGTTTTCAGGATCGTCTCGTTATTGAATGGCTTGGACATGTACTCGTAAACATTCAGGTCCGCGGCGTCTCGAATCGTCTCGGCATCGCCGTACCCGGTGAGAATGATCACCACGACCTCCGCGTCTTTCTCCCGGATGCGGCGCAGGGTCTCGATCCCGCCTATCCCGTGCATCCTGAGATCCAGAAGGATTACATCGGGATCGCTCTTCTGATTTATCTTTATTCCGTCACGTCCATTCTGGGCAGTGAAGACCGAATAGCCCTCAGGCGTCAGTATCTTCTTAAAAAGAAGACGCAGATCTTTTTCATCATCAATGATAAGGATTTTGGTTTTATTCTTGGCCATTTATTTCTCCTCGCTTTTTATTTTTTCGATAAGCCCGAACAGGCCGTCCAGAGAAAACGGTTTATGCAGGCAGGCATAGGCGCCTTCGTTGAGACAAGCCTGAATGGTGGATTCTTCTGAATACCCCGTGATCATAACCGCCTTGAGATCGGGTGAGATCTTTTTCATCTCGCAGAAAGCCAGATAACCGTTGATCCCCGGCATTACGATATCAATAAAGGCTATATCATAATCCCTGACCTTTACTTTCTCTATAGCTTTAGCTCCACCTTCAACCACATCCAAAGAAAAGCCCTCCCCGTTGAAAAGCCTTTCAAAGAGCTCCCGCATGCTTGGATCATCATCCACCACGAGGATCGAGAGAATATCTTTCTTTAGCTCAAGCTCCATAATTTCCTTTCATCACGAGACGTTTCTCACTGTCATTGCGACCCCGACACTGCCTGCTGTCAGGCAGGGATCTTGATTATAAAGGACGTGCCTTTATTTTTTCCATCGCTTTTCGCTTCGATGCTTCCTTCGTGCCTTTTCACGATACTATAACTTATGGACAATCCAAGTCCGACGCCCTGGCCGGGCTGGCGGGTTGTAAAAAACGGATCAAATACTTTGAGGAGATTTTCTTTTTCTATGCCTGCGCCCGTATCCTTGAATTCAATCAGCTCGAAATTATTTTCCGGCCAGGTCCTTACATGGAGTTTTCCCCCATTCGGCATGGCGTTCTGCGCATTCGAGATGACATTCAGAAACACCTGCATCATCAGATCCTGGTCCATATTGACCTTGCGCGGATGATCCTGGTATTTTTTAACGACTTTAATATTTTGAGCCGTAGTCCTGTATTCGACAAGGGACAAGGCGTCGTCCAGGAAGCTGTTGAGATCGCTTTCCTGCCGCCGGAGCTCTTTGGTCCTGGCAAAATTCAGGAGATTACTGATGATAACCTTGCACCGTTCGGCATTTTTCAAAATTATCTTCAGGTCATGCGCGAACATATCCGGAGCGGTTTTTTTATTCTTCAGATCCAATAGCATGGCCTCTGTAAAGCCTACTATTCC
>CAYMER010000023.1:0-5570 GCA_964389345.1 uncultured bacterium
AATCGATTTCTGGGATAATAACCCGCACAACGCCAAAGGTTTTAACGTTGCGCTTTGCGCAGGAACGTTTCCCGTTCCCTGCGTTCCGTGTTATAATCCGCAAACTTTTTGAAGAAAGGGAGTCAAATTGCAACCCAAAAAGATCGCCGAATTACTTAGAACTTTCGCGGAAGACAAGAAGGCCGAAGAACCGGTGCTTCTGGATATCTCTAAACATTCCAGCATCGCGCATTATTTTCTGATCTGTCATGGGAATAGCGACCGTCACGTGAAGTCCATTGCCATGCACCTTATGGACGAGATGAAACAGCGCAAGATGCCGGCTTTTCATGTCGAGGGCCTGGCGGAAGGCAAGTGGGTGCTGCTCGATTACGGGCCCGTGATTGCCCACATTTTCTACCATGAAACCCGCGAATTCTACGGCCTCGAACGGCTGTGGGGAGAAGCGAAAAAAATCTAAGGCGTACGGCGGAAGGCGCTACGCGTACGGCGTATTTTTTCCTCCGTACACCGTACTCCGTACGCCGTACTAAATCATGAAATCCAAACTCGAAATCCTCATCAATTCCGCAGTTGACGCATATTGCAGCCAACAGGGCACTGCAAAGCCCGAGGGCTTTGCGTACGACCTCCATCCCCCCAAAGACAACCAGCACGGGGACCTTTCGTGCAATGTCGCGTTTAAGCTCGCTAAAGTGACGCGACAGAAACCTGCCGAGATCGCCGCGGGGCTCATGAAATTACTGGAGCAGAAGTCCGCCAAGGATTCTCCGGTTGAAAAAACAGAACTCGCCGGCGGGGGATTCATTAATTTTTACCTGACAAAGTCAGGTCTCGGCGCCGTCCTCTTGGAAATCCATAAACAGGATAAAAATTACGGCAAATCGGAATTTGGTAAAGGCAAGAAAGCCATTCTGGAGTTCGTGAGTGCGAACCCCACGGGGCCTTTGACGATCGCGCACGGCCGCCAGGCCGCGGTCGGGGATTGCCTCGCGCGCATCCTCAGGTTCACGGGCCATACAGTGCATTCGGAATATTATCTGAACGATGCCGGCCGGCAGATGCGGATGCTCGCGAGAAGCGTTTGGGTGCGCTACAACGAACTCCTGGGGATGGAAATGCCGTTCCCGGAAGATGGTTATCAGGGGGACTACGTTCGCGAGATCGCCCGCGATATCATCGAAAAAGAAAAAAAAGATTTGTTGCTCAAAGATCCCGAGGACAAGGCGGTCGAATATTGCGGGCTTTATGCGGTGAAGTATCTCATGGGTTCGATCGAAGAAGATCTCGCCAAGATGCGAGTCTATTTTGATCATTACTTCAGCGAAAAGACGCTTTACGCGAAGAATGCCGTGGAGCACGCGCTCGGAATCCTGAAAAAAAAGGGCTTCCTCTATGAAAGTGAAGGCGCCCTCTGGTTTCGCTCGACGGATTTCGGGGATGACAAGGATCGTGTGGTCAAAAAATCCACGGGGGAATATACGTATCTGGCGCCGGATATCGCGTACCATCTTTCCAAGTACGAGCGCGGCTATAACATGCTCGTCAATTTCTGGGGGCCGGACCATCATGGCTACATCCAGCGTCTTAAGGCTGCGTGCCAGGTCCTCGGCTATCCTCCGGAGGCGATCCATATCGGGACCGTTCAGCTGACCACGCTTTTCAGGAAAGGGCAGCCGGTCCGCATGTCCACGCGCGCCGGGGAATTCGTGACGCTTAAAGAACTTTATGACGAAGTCGGGATCGATGCGACGCGGTTTTTCTTTATCATGCGCCGCCAGGAAAGCCATCTGGATTTTGATCTCGATCTTGCCAAGGAAAAATCCCAGGAAAATCCAGTTTTTTATCTTCAGTATGCTCACGCTCGTATCGCCAGCCTCGCAAAATACGCCGAGCAGGGGATTACCACCAAAGTGGATCTGAAGCTTCTATCTACCCCGGAGGAAGCGGAGCTGATCGGCTGTCTTTCGCAATTCTCGGATTATCTCATCCAGGCGAGCCGTTCGACGGAGCCGTACCGTTTGGCGGATTATTTGCGTCAGGTGGCCGTGTGCTTTCACAAGTTCTACAGCCATCACCGCGTGGTCTCGGACGATAAAGAACTCACCAAAGCGCGGCTTCTTTTGGCTGATGCCACTCGCATTGTTCTCCGCAATGGTCTCGAGCTTCTCGGCATCTCGCAGCCCGAATCAATGTAGGGTTTAGGGGATAGGGTATAGCGGATAGAAAAAAAGCTTTTTCCTATACACTAAACCCTATACCCTATGCCTATGACGCAACCACTTCGAAATTTAAAATTCCGGCATCGAGTGCTGTTTCTTGTTGGTCCTACGGCGTCAGGAAAGTCAGCGCTGGCGGTTGCGCTGGCAAAAAAACTGGGTGGTGAGATCCTGTCCGCAGATTCCATGCTCATCTACAGGGGGATGGATATTGGGACCGCGAAACCCACGAAAAAAGAGCGCGGCGGTATTGCGCATCACGGCTTTGACCTTATTCCTCCCACGAAGAGCTTCTCGGTTTTTGCCTATCGCCAGTTTGCCCTCAAGACCATTAAGGATATTGTAAGCCGAGGCAAAGTCCCTATCGTGGCGGGGGGAACTGGCTTTTACGTCAGGGCCCTCCTGGAGGGGCTTTCTCCTCTACCAGGCACTAATGCGTCTATACGGCGAGAACTCGAGCGGGAGGTCCTGGAGAAGGGCTTGCCGACCCTCTATAAGAGGCTTTTAAAGCTGGACCCCCCAAGAGCCAAGGCGATTGGGCCTCATAACCAGAGGCGGATTATAAGAGCCCTTGAGATCTATCTTGTTTCCGGGAGGAAGCCGTCTGAGTCGATCAGGAAAACGCCGGGTCTTGAGGAACTGGGTTACAGGCCCGTTGTGATCGGGCTTCATCGGGATCGCGAGGAACTCTATCAAAAGATCAACCAGCGTGTGGATGTGATGTTCCAGAAAGGCCTCGTGCGCGAAGTGAAGCGCCTCACGCGGAAGAAACTTTCCAGGACCGCGCTTCAAGGGGTGGGCTACAAGGAATTATTGGGGTCACACCCCATTTCTTTTGAGAAATGGGGTGTGACCCCAATAAAAGACAAGATCAAACAAACGACACGTCACTTTGCCAAGCGACAGTGGACCTGGTTTAAACGCGAAAAGGGCATTCGCTGGGTCTGGTGGCCGGAAACGGCCGCGCTCGCGGACGTTTCCAAATTTATCCGAGAAAACTTTCTAAAAAATAAGAGGCAAGAGGCATAGATGCATAGAAAAAATAAGAGGCAAGAGGAAAAGATGCAGAGAAGCACAGAAAAAGCGTTTTTTTCTTTGCTTCTTTGTTTCTCTGCTTCCTGCTTCTGGGAGTTCCATGCGCGATAAAGTTATCCTCGTTATTATCAAGACTGGCGCCCGGGACCTTCCGGATCTTCGGGAGGTGCTTGAAGAAATGACCGAGCTTACCGAGTCGGCGCAGGGGATCGTGGTTGCGAGTCTTACGGCGAGCGTTCCGCACCCGAGCCCGAGCCATTTTATACGCGGGGGAAAGATCGAAGAACTTCGCGGAGAGATCGCGAGGACCGGGGCCAACGTCCTGATTTTTAGTGTCGACCTGACCCCCATCCAGGCGCGAAACCTTGAGACCGAATGCGGGGCGCGGATCGTGGACCGGACCGGCCTCATCCTCGATATCTTTGCGCGCCGCGCGGTTTCAAGTGATGGAAAACTCCAGGTCGAGCTTGCGCAGATGCAGTATCTCCTGCCGCGCCTTGTAGGCCAGGGCGTGATCATGTCGCGCCTGGGTGGCGGCATCGGGACGCGCGGTCCTGGCGAACAAAAACTCGAGGTGGACCGACGCAAGATCCGTAAGCGCATCACTTATATACAGGAGCAGCTCGAGAAGCTGAGGACACACCGTGCGCTGATACGTCAAGGACGTCGCCAAAAGGGACTCCGGCAGGTCGCAATCGTCGGATACACAAATGCCGGGAAATCCACGCTTCTTAATGCTCTCACCGGCGCGGACGCGTATGTTGAAGATAAACTTTTTGCAACGCTCGACCCCAAGACGCGGATCTATGAGGACGGCGCAGGTGTTTCCATTCTTTTTACCGACACCGTAGGTTTTATCCGGAATCTGCCGCACGGACTTGTGAAGGCGTTTCACGCGACACTCGAAGAAGTTCTCGATGCGGATTTGATTCTGATCGTGGTCGATGCCGCCAGTGAACATGCCGCGTCGCATAAACGCGTGGTGGACGAGGTCTTAAAAGAGCTGGGCGCGGAAACGAAGCCGAGGCTTCTTGCGCTCAACAAGACGGACCTCTTGGGCGATGCCGAGAATGCCAGGATCTCGGATAACTTTCCCGGCGCGGTGCTTATTTCAGCGGCGCAAAAGCGGGGGCTGCGTGAACTGATCGAGGCGGTGCGGAAATTGCTAGGCTAGCGCAAAGCGCAAGGCGCAAAGTCTAAAAATGAAATGCCAAAGCAGTTGTGACTTTGAGCTTTGCGCTTTGAGCCGTGAGCTCTATCTGATATAATTTCCTCGTTTTTGCCCTCCTTTTTTAGGCCCATTCATTGAATCGAAGAGAGGAAACAAATGAATACGTGTACAAGTGCATTGCCCAAAGTCGAACGTTGTAAGAAAAAAGACATCCCAATGGCCTCCACTGTTCAAGTGAAGATCTCGCTTCCCAAAAATCTTGAAAAGAGCGCGGCGGATACGTTTGCCAGGCTCGCGAAAAAAGATCTCCACGCCCGTTGGCTTGCGAAGGACCCGACGCTTTGGTCCGAGGATCCTGCTCACCAGAAAGTGATCTTAAACCGCCTTGGCTGGGTGGATAACTGCGAGAAGATCACCGGAAAGCTCTACGAGCTCGATGAATTGCAGGAAAAACTTTTTAGGGCCAAGGTTCGCGATATCGTTTTGCTCGGCATGGGCGGATCAAGCCTCGCGGCGGAGGTGTTGTCGCTTATTTTGACGAAGCCCTCCCAAAAGGTGAAGGGAGCGCTCAAAGGGATCCGTTTTCATCTGCTCGACACGACCGACCCGGCCAGCATCCTCAAAGTTGAAAAGATCGTGCGTTATCCTTCCACGATGTTCCTTGTGGGATCGAAGTCCGGCTCCACGATCGAGACCCGTTCGCAATACCAGTATTTCTTTGACCGGGTGAAAAAATTCTACGGGGGGGATGAGAACAAGGCGGCGGAGCGTTTCGTTATTATCACCGACCACGGTTCATCTCTGGAAGCTCTGGGAAAGAGTAAATCCTTCGGCGGACTTTTCCTGAATCCGCAGGATATCGGCGGGCGTTATTCGGCGCTATCCTTCTTCGGACTTGTGCCTGCGGCACTTTTGGGGATCGATGTTCGCCAGGTTCTTTTGGATGCGCAGCGCTTTCTGGATGCGATGCGGTTGACCTCGGATATTTCCAAGAACGAAGGCATCGCACTGGGTATTCTTTTGGGGGCTTTGGCGCTCAAGGGAAAAGATAAGCTGACTTTCTGGGCCTCGCCGGGACTCGCGTCTTTCGCAGATTGGGCCGAGCAGTTGATCGCCGAGAGTACGGGAAAAGACGGCAAAGGCAT
>CAYMER010000024.1:0-5403 GCA_964389345.1 uncultured bacterium
AGACGGAAATGCGAATTGGCAGATCTCGGAAGGGCAGCGGCGTTACCAGAGTCGTCATTATTTTGAACCTGCCCACAAAGGTATAACACTTCGCGATCGCATCGCCGCTGAACTTATATTTGTCGAGGGTACGACACTTTATAAAATTAGCTCTGATGAAATGTTGACCGAAATTCTTCCTCCTTCTCCGGTCGAGCCCAAGCGCGGCACCACCCGGCGCACGCCGCCTTCTACCCCGTACACGCCCAAGGGTGCCCGATCCGAAATGAGAGAAGTAAAGTTTCAGCTTGTGATCGAGGGCTACAAAGGACTGATGCAAAAGATCGAAGCCCTGATCCCTACGGATCCGTCAAAAGAGGTGAAGCCGGTGGCGTTTCCGGGCGGCGGGACGATCTTGTTCGAAAAGACCGCGCGAGGGTTTGCAGTCACCCTGAACACCGAAGGCCATTCGACACTTGCGGACCTTCTCCAGTATTTGCGCAGCTTCGAGCCCGTGATCGGTCAGCAAACCGTACTGCTTATCGATTACGTGCGGTACTCGGATGATCCTAAGAGGGTACTCCTTCGCGAAAGCCATTCAATCCTGATCCGGAATCTCAAGATGGTCCGGGAAGCGCCGCATAAGGCGCCCGCTCAAGAGAAAGGCGAGAGAGGAAAGAAAGACAGACAATCCGCAGAGGATGAAGACGGCCCCGGCGTGGAAGACGGCGACGCGGACGCAGCGGATACAGGAGATCGAGTTGTCGGAGAAGACGATAGAGACGCAGCGGATGAGGAAGATCAAGCCGCCGGAGAGGACGGAGAGGTTGCGTCTGAAGATCCGGAAGCGGTCCATGGGGAAGTGGCAGATGACGGGCAAGTCGAGTCGGAAACCGCGGCCGTGCACCGGGCTCTTGCGGCGTCGAAAAAAGAAAAAGGAAAAAAAGCGCAAATCCCCGGCGGACAGAAAGTGACGGAGACGACTCCCGGCGAAATCCTGAAAAAACTCCGGCTTCTTTTTATGGGGATGCTCGGGGCCGGGGATGAAATGGATGAAGAAAAACTTTTCGAGCGCGCCTATGACGTCATCGATTGGCTTGACGCGAACGCCGCCTTTTTAAAGGAGCATCGGGATGTTCTTTCTCCGGACTGGTTATCGATGTTTAAGTTAAATTTCGAACTCTATGCCTCGCAGCTCCTCGTGGCGGAAACGGACGAAGCCAAAGCCGTGTTCGCGGAGATCAAGCGCGTTGCAGGGCAGTTGCCGTTCATTACAGCACCGTATAAAAAACCGGCCGCCCGGGCCCCTTTGAAACGAAAACCAGTTGTGAAACCTGCTCGAGCACCGAAGAGCGCCGCTGCGCCTGCGGACTCCGGAATGCGCCGGGATAGACCCACTCCGGGACCTGTGAAAGAAATTCAGAAAGGAGCCGAAGCGATTTATGCTTCCTCAGATGAGCACGGGATTTTATCGAGTTATTTAAGACAACTCGACATCGGTGAAAGCACGCCGCAATCGCGTGCGGCCGCGATGGGGATCATCAGGAAAATAGAAAAGCGATCAAAGGCCGAGAAGCCGCAGAATGCGAAAGATGTTTCCGGCCTTTTGGCTCGTCTGTCTGACGCGATCCAGAAAGCCGAGGAGGCCGCCGCTCGTGCGATAAAACAAAGGCAAGAAGACGATGCGTTTTTCTCGGAAGTGGAACCTTCCAAGCCGCCCGTGCCGCCGGCCGCTTTACCGCAGAAGCCTGATACTGCGTCGATTGTGCCGCCACCGGCAACCTCCGTCACGTTACCGACAGTTGCTTTGCCGCGAAAGCCGGATGTTCTGCCTGCGGTCCCTGCTCCTGCGGCGCCGGTTGTGATAGACGAGGCTTGGCGTGTCTTTCAATCAGAGCTTGCCCAGGAGTTGGAACTTTATAGAAAGTTTAGGGCGTCCTCATTCCTACCTGAAGATTTTGATTCGGATCTGAGTCAACCCGGGCCGGTTCAGGACGGAATGAAAGAGCTTCTCCGGCGGGCTGATTTTCTTAGCAGTACCACAAACCTGCGGGAAGCCATTCCCTATCTTACGGTCCTGGAATGGTGCGTGATCCAGCTCATGTTCGGGATCGGCAGGCCAAAAGCATCTTCAGATGAAGAGATCACGGAGGCATTGGTCCGCGAGGGGATCATCGAAAAAGGCCGGACGATCGGGCAGAATATTTTTTCGAACGCAAGTTGGTATCATTTAAGAGCGCGTAAAATATCCGTTAGGTCGATGCGAACGCTTTCCAAAATAAGCGAAAGACACCCTGATCCGGTCGAAGCCGCCCAATATATGGCCGGTTGGGGCAAACGCGTTCAAGCGGCCCGTGAAAAACGGGGGCTCTCCAAGGTCGAGCTTGCTAAAAAGATCGGGTGTACCCCACCCGCTATTGCCGCAATAGAAGAGGGAACCACGAAATTCCCCCAAACGGACATCCTTTTGGGTCTCGAAAAAGAATTGGGTGAAGAAACCCTTTATGGTCCCGCTCTTGCAACGCGCGGAACGCCGCCACGACAGAATCGGGCGAGCCTCGCCCCGGGCGAGAAGCTCGCGCCTGCACGGAAGCCGGCCGCGCCTCCCGCCGGTCCGTTACCTGCATCATCCCAGGAACCCGGAACTCCGGCTCCGATTACGCCGGAACAGGCGGCCCGGGATAAAGCCGCGCGTTATTTCACACAGCGGATCGAGAAAGTGGACCGGAACAAATGGAGGATTGCGACGGAAGCGGTATTGCTGACGCTCTCCAAAGAGGATCGCGAGGTTTTCGAACGGGCCAAGCCGAGACCGGACGGAACCTTGCCGGGCGTTAATGAGATCATGGCCGGCTTCGAGCACGGCTTGCAATATGTATTCAGCGCGTGTGACCGGATCGGGAGGACTTTACAGGAAAATGAGACGGGGCTCGATCTTCTGGCCAAAAAAGCCAAGGTCGAAAGGACCGAACTAACCGACGCTTTGCTGGGCGAACTTCCGGACAAAGCCGACGAAGAGTTTTTGAGGGTGCGTTTCGGGATCGGCAGGCAGCGGGAGGTGTCCGCGCTTGCGGTCCTGACCGGGTTGAGGGATCAAGATCTGTTGGATAGTCCGGAGCGCATCAAAACAGATCCGCATTTTACGGATAACAGCAATCCGGGCTATGTGCTTCAACTCGAGACCCGCGCACTGCGACGGCTTCGCGAGCTCATTCAAATGAAAAAGGATGGGACCTGGCAGCCTTTGGACCCGGCCCGCGATCAGCCGGTCCTCCGCGCTTTTTCGGACAGGGAGCGGTTCGTTTATCAAATGCTTTTGGATGCGCAGACAAAACGCCGGTTGATCTCAAGCGAAAAGATCCACGAGCGGCTCCAGGCGGAATACAAAAGAATCGGTCGCGATGAGTTCAACATTGTTCTGACCAGCGTTTACACGGATATCGAAACGATCGAACGGAAGCTCCGGGCAAAAGAGGACGGCATCGCGCGGCTGATGCTGCAGACGGGGATCCCTCCGGGGTGCCGGACCCAGGCCGAACAGTCTTACCGGAAATTGGAAGCCCGGCTCCAAAGGATCCTGGCGCTCAAGCATGGTATGGGTACCGATCGCGTGGAATCCCAAGAGACTCGCGCCGCCACTCTCCTCGGAGAAAAAGTTCTCACGCCAGCCGGAACGGCAGGGAATATCGCCGCTCTCCAGAGAGAAGAGCTGAGCGCTGAGGAATTATTCCGTCAAGGCGTGATCGGTCTGTTGCCGGAGGATCAAGCGGAAATCGTGCGCCGCTTGGCCCCCAAGAGGAAACATCAGGTTTTTGAACGGAGCGCATGGAAGGCGACGCCGGAAGCGGTATTGTGGACGCTTCTTCCGGACGACCGCGCGGTCTTTGACCTTGCGATTCTGGAAGAGAACGAGGCGCTGCTTTCTTACGACGAGATCAGTCGTCGTTCCGGGCATCCCCAAAGCGTGGTGACCTACATGCTCCGACGCATTGAAGAATGTCTCATTGCGGGCAAGTCCGGGCTTGATCATTTGGCGGAAGACGCCGGGTTGCTGCGTGAAAATGTTACGGAAGAACTTTTGAAAAAATTACAGGCAAGGGAAGAACAGCTTTTCCGGCTTGCTTACGGAATCGGCCGCCAAAGATTGCCGTCGCTTGCGGAGGCGCATGATGCCTTGGTCGCAGCAGGGCTTTTGGAAGCTCCTCCGGGAGAAGAGCCGGCGGATCCGAAGAAAGCGCGAAGCCGGAAACAGCTCCGGGCATTTGAGCTGAAAGAACGGGCCGTCAGAACATTGCGGGCCTTGGCGTCGGGAAAGCCCGCCGAGGAAGCGCCGGTGTTGGATCCGGAAAAGGATGCCGCGGTCCTTCGCGCGTTCTCGAACATGGAACGTGAAATGTACGCGCTCATGCTTCGCGCTCAAACGGAACGGAAACCGGAACTGGCGGAACCGAAAGCCGTGTTGCCGCTGCTCAAACGAAAATTCGCAGAGACCGGCAATAACGAATTCCAGATGGAGAATGAAACCGGCGTGGCCCGCGTCCGGGGCCGCATTACAGAGAAATTGAGCAGCCGGGCGGACGGCGTGACGCTTATTTTGGAATACCTGCGTTTGAGCGCGGACCAGCGGCCGAAAATGGAGCAGGCGCTTGAGAAAATGGCCCGTTCGTCTCCGGCGGATTACCGGGTCCTGGACCTCAAATTCGGTCTTCAATCCAACCGGGAACCTTTGGCCCGGAAAAGGTTGGAACAATTAAAAGCGAAAGGCTTTTTCGAAAAGCCCATCGCCGAAAATCCGAGCGCTCAGGCCAATTCGCACGAACGTCTTCGCGTGCACCGCCTCCTTGCGCTTATAGACCCCGGCCAATACGCTTCTCCTGCGCCGGCACTAACGCCTTCGGGTAGCGGCGCGCAGACTCCCGCTTTGAGCGATGCGATGATCTTACGCAAAGAAACAGCGGATCGATTGAGCGGCCGTGTGTTCTACAAGGATCTTATGGAACGCCTGCGCCAGGCAAAAAGCCAGGGCGAGAGAGTGGAGATCCTGCTTCGCGAAGAAGGCATGAGCGTTAACGAACTGGCGAAAAAATTGAAAACCGACGAGGCAACCGTCGCCAGATGGATCAACGAGAAAAAGGATGATATTTTCCCAAGATTCTTATTCAGGATGGCGGAGATCTTCAGGCTGGACGTCTGCATGATCTTCAAGGGCCGCTCGCTTTGGGAACTCCTGGCCGACTCGCAGAAAAATATGGGTGACAGGATCGAGGACTTAAGGGTTAGCGCCGGAAAGGGGACTCGGGATTTCGCGGAGATCGGCATAGGAATTTCTACATTTTCCAATTGGAAAACGGCCTTATTTGATGAGGTCGACCCATCGACGCTCAAAAGATTCTGCGACTTTATCGGCTGGAAGGACCCCGTGAT
>CAYMER010000025.1:0-7617 GCA_964389345.1 uncultured bacterium
ATAAGTGGCGTCCCGGGGGCGAAATGGCGAAGATCCCGCGCAGGGCTGATAAACTCCCTGCTCACCTTTGCAAGCGATCTTTCTTCCTTGGAAAAATCGATTGCCGAATTCCGGCCCACCAGGTTTTCCAAAAACCTTGTCAAAACAACCGTCCACTCTTGCCCTTTCGTGCCATCACGCAGCGCAAGGAACATCTTGCTGGATTTATCCGCAAAAACCTCGCGGGCCGTATTCAGGTCTTCAATTGCCGCACCGTTGATCTGACGGTTCAATGCCTTGACCCGCTCCAGGTTTCCGGTCAGGAACGCCGCATAGATATCCATAAAAACATTTTGAGGGATCGCCAAAGAAGCCTGCCGCGACGGAAGCTGGGCAAGCCGGTCATTGATCGCCTGCAACTCAGCGCCCACAAGACCCGTAAACTCCACATTCGCTCCGTAAAGAGAATCTTTTTTGGTTTCAAGGATTGCACGCTGTACTTCAACGCTCTTCCCTTTTATTTGTTCCATCCACGGCCACGCAACGGCGAGCGCCCGCGTTTCAGAACGCATAGCGGCGGCCGGCGTTGTGGCAGGAACCATCTTTACTCCGCCGACTAACTGATCCTCGACAGTTTCAAAAGCATCTATGATGAGAGATGTGTCCTCCCAAACCTCGGCCAACGCCGGTCCCATCCGCTGCCACTGGAACGCGTGGGTCAAAAACAACGCCTGCAATCCGAAAATACCTATAATAGTTGCGGCCATAACAGTGGCAGGGGCAAGCGGCATCAGGACCTGAGGTGCGATAATAAAAAATCCGAAAACAGCCGCGTACAAGATCCAGTTCCTGTGGACTCTTTTCCCTTCCGCGACAGCCTTCCGTTCCTGCGACGCCAACTCCATCCTCAAGGCATCGAGGATCTGTTCCAAAGGCCTGGTGATCAGAACCCCGGGCATTGGGGCGGCATCGAGTTCGGCAACATTGTCCTTTAATCTTATCATTTCGTCCTGCTCCAAACCCGCCCACACGGTGTCAAAAAACCGGGTCAGTCGTTTATCTTCCGACCGGTCCAGCAAAGCAACCGCATCCCGCATCATTTGTTCGAACGGCTGGCGAACTTCAGAACGGACGGCAACGGGACCCATCCGGCGTTGACTTGCTTTCCACGCTCGTAACGTCGCATCCCTGGACGCTTTGATATCGCGTTCTACCGCGGCAATTTCGTCCGGTGTCGTCGCTGCTACTGGCATAATAATCTCCCGGGACCTGGAGGCCCGTCCGGTTTCCGTACGGCCAACTCGGCTTTCGGAACGAAGAGAGTGGCTCTGCAAGGCCTGGACCGCACCCTTGAGCTCCGTAGTTGCCATGATCCACTCTTTGATCTGGTCGCGGGAAACGGGATTTTTTTGCGTTTCAAGCTCGACCGCCAGAGTGCACAAGAGAAGCATGTCCGCTTCTTCAGTCTCCGTGACCTGCTGCTGGGCGGTCCGGAGATCGTGAAGGGTCTTTGTAAGCCGGTTGAAGAAAGGTATGAATTTTTCGAAACGGACCCTTTCGGGCGTCCCCTGCTTGACCAACCCCAGCCAGAAGAAATTATGGACCTGGCCCATCGTTTTTTCACGGACATCTTCGTTAGCCTGCAAGATTGCGCGAGCTTTCTGGAATGACTCCTGCATGCTCGTGTAAGCTTCCAGTGCTGACTCGGAGAATTTTTTATCCCCTGCCGCTTTCCTGGCTTCTTCCGCCTGGACTTTGGCCTCAGCCTCTTCCAAACCTTTGAGGACCATGGCCACGATCGCATTGAGATCGGCATTGGTATCTTTGACGGCCTGCTCCGCGATCCGGACCATGAGATTGCCACGCGCCGCGGGCTCCGGGGCGATCTTCATGAGCGACAATAGCGCGGAAAGTGCGGACTCGACCCCCTGATCCCGGACAAAGGCTTTGAAAACGAACGGCAATTTATTTTCCGGATAAGAACCGTGCAGGATGATGTGCACCGCAGCGGACGGCAATCCCGACGCCAGAGCCGTCTGGCGCACCAAACCCCTGACTTCTTCTTCCTGTGCGTCATTCAACACAAGTCCTGCGAGACCATTCTTTACTGGAAACCAGAGCCTCAGTGACGGTTCCATCGTGATTTCATATTCGCCTTTCGCATTACGCTCTGCAATATAGGCCAGATCCGCGACCCCATCCTTGTTGTTGGGATTATTCGTGTCAAAACCGTCTTTCCTTACCGTCACATTCGGAACCAGTTCCCGGGTTTCCGCACGTACGGTGGCTTCGCCACTCTCAGTGCGAAGTTCGCTTCGCTCCTTCGAACGACGGTTCGAAACGAAAAGCCCGGCTCCGACAACCCCCATGACACCACAAGCGACGATAGAAGGAACATCGCCTTGCAAAGCACCTCGGAGCGTACCCGCAATGCCTCCGGCAAGGACCGCTGCGAATGTTCGCTCCATCGGACGGCCGCGGAAGGACCCGAAGAACCAAGGAATGACGAACCATGCAGCCAAACCCACCCCCACGCCTGCAAGAAGCGGCAAATGCGCCTGGACCCAGACCTGCGCCTGCTGCATTTGCTCGTTAAAAAATCCGCCGAACAGATCTCCAGCCGGATTCCCCTGACGCGCTTCCGAACGGGCGACGGCCGGAGCGTTTTCGCTCACCCACAATCCGGCCTTCTCAAACTGGCGTTCCAGAAGTTCTTTTTCTTGTTGGCTCGAGACAAGTACCTCCACGTTATCGGCGCCAAAGAGCAGGCTCAGATACGCGGCTTCGCGCGCGGTCAAGGTCCCGCCCAGCACCACGACCTTGCCTAAGGCATTGTACCCTTCGACCGTATCGGCGGGATCGAATTGCAGCCCGGCAGCTTCAAGTAGCTCCTGCGGCAACCCATAAGAGTGGGTTATGAATTCCTGAAGATGCGTGTTAATATCTGCAAGGAACGGCTGAAGGCGCAGGGTCCAGTCCTCCATCACGGACGCTTCGATCAGATCTTTTTTGTCGGTGATCCGCTGATACTGGCCATCTTTCCTCCGGAGAAGCGCCGCCAAAAAGACCGCGACCGACCCACCGATCCGGGACATCGGATCAAGTATGTGACGACCCTGGTCTTCCTGGACGCCGACATCTTCCATGAAAAAGACAAGGTCCCGGAGCGAACGGTGCCCCGGTTTTCTCACCTGCTCGTACGCAACGGCCGTGACCCCTCTCCGTTCCAGTTCTTTTCTCAACCCTTCGTTGTCCGGGCGCTCCAAAAAGAAAAATGCCTCGATGATCTGCCCGCGCCGGAAATATTTATATTCTTTCTCGATTGGCGCCTTGACCTTACGGATCACGCCCGAAGCCCACACTTCATCCTGTGTCACGACCCTGACCTTGGGTCCGATCCTCCGGAATTCATTGTCCGTGATCCCGCTGGCCGCGCCGGCCCCGTGTTCCACATTCACAGTATAACCCTTGGCGACCAGCTCCTTGACCTCTTCGATCACGGCCCCGAGACGAGTTTCCCCTTCCCATCGTTCCTTGGTAATTCCGATGGTGCGCTCTCGTCCGTCCGGAGTAACCATGGCGCGGCGGAATTCCGTATCCGTGACCCGGCGTTTCGGATCCACGAACCGTCCTTTCCCGTCCTCCCCGATCAAGGTCACGATACCGCTCCGGACACCGGACACGTCCGCCGGAAGTTTCCCGGCCGCCAACTCGATGGTCAGGTCCTGGGTCTCCTCGGACAAAAGTCTCGAAGCCACGCCGCGGAACAACGCCGGTAAATTCCTTAACGTCACTCTTAGATTTCCAAATTCGTCACGCCAGGCCGGCCGGAGCGGCGTCACGGCGAGAGCGTTGTGCCCGTCTTCAAAAGCGCCCTTCCGGTCAACTTCGGTATCGACGATCACCCGGCCGCCATGCAGTCTCTCCTGAAGTTCCCGGCCGATCGAAAAAGGCGCCGTCGCCTGGACCGAGGACCCGGCAATGATTACATCCGCCGGATAAAGCGCCTCATACAATGCGCCCTCGTTTTTCCCGTCAATCACCCGAACCCGGAGCGTTTGTTTTTGGATGGCTTTCAGATTGGCTGCCAGGCCGCTGGCCTTGATCTGCTCGAGAAGTTGGTCCGGATCTTCGCCAAAACCCCGCGCGTCGCAGATCGCCTGAAGGTTCCCGCGCTTTTCCTTGATCAGCTTCAGGTATTGAGCACGGATGACCCGCTGGGCGGAAACAATGTCCGCGGCAAGCGTCAGAGAATGGACCCGGCTCTTCTGGGCCTCCGCCCACATGGCCGCGAACGAGGCCTGGTGGATACGCTCCCCGATCCGTGCTACTTCTTCGGCCGTGAAAATATGCCCCGTAAGCGCCTGCACCTGCTCGAAATAGGAGACCATGACGCCGCGGGCATTCGCCAACGTGTCCGGAACGACTATCTTTCCCTTCTTTTCCAGGATCACCAGAGCCTCGGGCGTGATCGGCCCATTCGCTCCCGGAACAATGTATTTCGCCTTGATTCTGCCGGCGTTTTTGTCGGTGATCACCCCTTCGGTCGCCGAAGGGGCCAGGATATCAACCTCTGCCTCGAGAGCGGCAGCAGCCCGCAGATCCTTATCCCCTGTAACGGCAAAGATCGTACCGGGTTCCGGCTTGGCAACCCAAGCCTGTTCGAGCTCTTGGCTCGTTGTAACCTTGACGGCTGTGCGGTACTGAAGCGGCCGGGTTTTCGGATCCGTGTCTTCCCAGATCTGATACAAATACTTTTTCTGCTCTTCAGAATATTTGATCAGCGCCTTGATCTCATCCCTCGTAAATCCTTCTTTTTTGATGATCGTGACCCCCATATCGGACAGGACCTGGACGATCAGGCCATCCTCGATCGCCTGAAGAGCGTCATACAAAGCCACATTTCCGGCCCCGTGAAATGCGACCGTTTTTCCCGCAAGAGGGATCCCTTTGGCTTTAAGGAGACTGCGCCGCGTCGAGGCCACCCCAACACCCGTCGCCGGTGGTCTTCCGGCCACACCACCATGCTGCGGTTTTTTCCCGGTATAGACCGCAAGCTCGGGCACAGGCACGGGCGTTCCAGCTTGAAACATATCATGCATATAACGATTCGCCTCGGTCACCAAAACATCGCTATTCACGGGATAGACGCCGTTATGAGCAGCCACTTCCGCTTCATATTTTTCCTTCAGGCGCCAGAAAAGCAACTGATCCCTTTTTCCGATCACAGACATCAGAGAAAGCACCGGCGCGGAACCCTTTTGTTCGACGGCCATCATTCGTGAAAGAATGAACGCGTCCGTCAGGAACCCCATATAATCGCCGTTCGTCCGTTTGTCCGGGGCCGGGACGTCAACGTCATGCCCCACAGCTTCTCTCGACGTAAGGAATTCATTGTAGGTCCGCGAAACCCTCGCAATGTTCTCCGTGTTCCGTTCGTTCCAGAGCTCCGTATCTTCGATCGCGAACGAACCATCTGTCTTTTGCCGGATCTGACCGATAAAAATGACCCCTTTGCCGCCGCCAAGAGGAAGCCCGAGCACGGCGCATTTGAACGTCATCCAGAGGGAGAGCGTCTTCGCCTCTTCTTCGATCCATTTCTTGATGAAATCCCGGACCCTCTGCTCTCCAGCCTGAGCGTCCAGCTTTTCTGCAAGGATCTGTTGATTTAATTTCGCGAATGCTGCAACAAAGGCATCATCCGCCATCAGGTCGCTGGCGATCTGCGCCTGCGCCTCGCCCGGATTTTTCTTCAAATAATTAAGCAGGGCGCGGATACCGCCTTTAAAAACACCCAGCGCAGAATTGTTGGAAGATCGCACCATCAGAAGGTCGGCGGTATATTCCGCGCCTTGGGCATTGAGCAGTCTTTCCCGGGTCCAACCGGAAACCAGCCGTTCCGGATCGATGACCTTCTTGGTAAAGTATGGGTCCATTTCCCTAACGTGCGGGTCAAGCGTCGCAAGTCTTTCCTCAGCGTCGACAAAATAGGCGTTGTGGATATACTTCATGAATTCCGCAAGGGTCTTTGCTTTCAAAGCGCGCTTCACCTGATCTTTCAAAGACTTCGCGGTCCTTGCCTCGGATCGCTGCGACGGAGCGGCCTTTCGGGGTTCGGCTTCACCGCCAAATTCCTCCTGCGCCGCGGCTTCAAGGCGCGCTGCGTCAGCACCCGTCAACGGACCTTTCGTTAATTTTTCCACGAAAGTGAACTGATCAAAAGCGGCCATAGGACCCATCCCGGTCGCCATGATCTGGGCCAGGAGCAAGGACTTCCTTGAAACGCCGGAAGATGTGCCCTGTTCCTTGACCATTCGGTCTAAGGCGAATTCAAATTGTACCTTTCCTTGCCCATCAACCACCATCAAATGAACGCCGTCCCGTCTCTTAAAAAACTGCCAGGAAGTCTCCTCAGGATTCTCGATCGACGAAGCCGCGTTGGAACTGGCGACCGGCACTTCATCGATCAAGGCCAGGACCTTATCGCCCTGCGCGGGACGGCCCTCAGCGGATTTTTTTCCCTTCGGCATCGCTGAAACAGGTGCTTCTATAAGAGATATCCGGAAAAATCTGAACGTGTTGTTCTTAAAAGTCACGACAAAATCCCCGAAAAATTCCGCACGAACATGAAAATAGGGCGCTAAGCCTCTTTGATAGGAATCTAAGCCTCCTTTAGGCTGTAGAAGCGGTTCATAGTTTCCGGTGTCCGGTCCCCGGGTCCACCGCACGCCCCGTGACACAAGCGCTTGCCAGAAGTCGCCCAAATTCCTCACTTCGACAGAGCCGGCGCGAGCTTCGGACCGCGGCGGCGAAGCAGCCAGGCGGTGTTGGGCTTCAATTTCAGCGCTGGCCTGGTCCATCGCATGAAAGATGACCTTTTGCTCGACTTTGTGCGTCCGGAAAAGAAAGAACACCGTCCACGACAATGCGACCACGAGAGCCGCCGGCATGAGAACCGCCGGCGGGAACCACACGGCAAAGACCCCGAAAATAACGCTGGCCGCGCCGGCTGCCACAGAAAGGGTTAAGTTCCGGTCTCCGAAGAAAAGAGCTGCCTGGTTGCGCACACGCGTGATCGACGCCGTGTGAAATTTCGGATCAACTTTCAGATAAAAATCCTGCCAAAGGCGGTTCGTCAGCCAGCGCTGAAGTCCCGGAAGATTTTTCGTTCCCTCTTTGACGAACTCGCCGGCAAGATCGATCGCCGAAAGCGGTTGGTTGACACGAGATTCCGACCGGAGTCTTAATTCAGAAACGATGCTATCGCGTTCCGTTTCAAAAAATTGCTTGGCTTCATCCCGGCCCTGGCCCGTAGCCTCGAGAACATCCCGGAACGCACCCTGCATGTCCGCCGATAGAGCGTCAAAAGAATCTGCCACGTCGATCTCATCCGCGATGCTTGACGGGCTTTGGCCCTGCAATTCCTCGATCAAACGGTTCGTGAACTTCGCCTGATCCGTTGACTCCGTTTTCGAGCGCTGGATCGGCATGATACGACCGGAGCCCGCATCCGACGATACTTGCCGGCGAAGGGCCTTCCAGGCTTCTGATGTATTTATCTCATTGAAGCCCTGGTCACGAAGACGTTTTTCCATCTCATCAAAAAACCGAGATCGGAAGAGCGTCGTGTAGGGAAAG
>CAYMER010000026.1:0-10814 GCA_964389345.1 uncultured bacterium
TATCACCACGGCTCTGAACACTCTTTCCCTACCCGACGCTCTTCCGATCTGCCGCATCCGACGGCAAGTGCCGTGATCGCGGATCTGGTGGATATCGCCAAGGCCGGTGCTATGGGGCCACTGGAAGACCGGTTTATGGTGCGCGCTCTCGGAAAAACCATTCCGGTGAAAAGCATTTTTTCGATCCTGTCGCGTTATTATTTGCGGTTCTATGTGATCGACCGGCCGAGTGTGCTCGCGAATATCTCAAAAATTCTCGGGAAACACAAGATCAGCATTTCGGATGTCATGCAGCGCGAACGCAGTGCCGGGCGGGTGGTGCCGCTCATTCTTTTAACGCACGATACTCATGAAAAAAATCTGAGGGCCGCGATCCGCGAGATCGACGGCATGTCCTGTATCAAGGGCAGGACCCAGGTCATTCGCATCGAAGAGGCTTAAAGACTATGGGGAAATACGCGGTCAAGAAGATCGGGATCATCGAGCGCTACCAGGAATACCTTCCGGTCACGGACAAAACGCCGATCGTTTCGCTCAATGAAGGCAACACGCCGCTTATCCTCGCGGAAGCCTTGCCTCGAGAACTTGGCCTGAAAAATGTCCGGATCTATTACAAGTTTGAGGGCCTGAACCCAACGGGCTCTTTTAAGGACCGCGGGATGACCCTGGCAATCTCCAAAGCGGTTGAAGCGGGTTCGAAGGCCGTGATGTGCGCCTCGACCGGAAATACATCCGCTTCTGCCGCCGCTTATGCGTGCCGCTGCGGGCTAAAATGTTACGTGCTGATCCCGGAAGGGAAGATTGCCAAAAGAAAACTTTTGCAGGCGTATCGCTACGGCGCAAAGGTGATCATGGTCGAAGGGAATTTTGACAAAGCGCTCGAGTTGGTGAAGGAGATCACTCAGGATGGCAAAATCACGCTTGTGAATTCCATTAATCCGTATCGTATCGAAGGGCAGAAGACTGCAGCATTTGAAATCGTTGACGATCTGGGTGACGCGCCGGAATATCACGCAATCCCGGTCGGGAATGCCGGCAATATCACCTCTTACTGGAAAGGCTACAAGGAATATAAAAAAGCGGGGAAGTCCGAGATTTTACCGAAGATGCTGGGGTTTCAGGCCGCAGGCTCAGCGCCGATCGTGCTGGGGCACCGAATCGAAAAACCGGAAACGATCGCGACAGCGATTCGCATCGGGAATCCTGCGAGTTGGCAGGGTGCCACTACGGCGCGCGACGAATCGGGCGGCTTGATTAACAGCGTAACGGATGAAGAGATCACGCGAGCATATCGTTTTATTGCGGAGCGCGAAGGTGTTTTCGCGGAACCAGCTAGTGTTGCGCCGGTGGCGGGGATCATCAACCTCGCGAAAAAAGGATTTTTCAAAGAAGGGTCTCGCATCGTGATTACGCTTACAGGCGCGGGGCTGAAGGATCCCGATTTCGCGCTCAGCTTTGAAGATCCGGTCACTAAGGTCAAATCCACTCTCGATGCAGTCAAGGAGGTCATCCGATGAAATCCATTGTTGTGGTTCTCGCGGGCGCTGCGGATCATCCCACGGAGGAATTGGGGGGAAAAACTCCTTTAGAAGCGGCTAAGGTTCCGAACCTGAACTTTTTCGCGAAGAGCGGTAAGGTCGGAACCGCGAAGCTTGTTTCCGATCGGCTGCCGCCTTCCCCTGACGTGAGCCTGTTCAATCTTCTGGGTTATGATGCTGCAAAACTTTATACAGGCCGTGGGCCGCTTGAGGCCGCCGATAAAGAATTGACGCTTGACGACAAGGAAGTCGCGTTTTGCATGAATTTCATCACCGAGGCCGCGGGCCTGTTGGCCGATCCGACCGCCGGGGTTATCAGCACGAAAGAGGCGAAGGCTCTTGTGAATTTCTTGAACAAAAAGGTTGCGAACGATTTTGTGCGGTTTTTCTCGGGTTCCGGGCACCGGCACATCGCGGTGATCAAGGACGCGAATGGATTCGAGGCATTATCCGCAAAGACCCAGTCGCCGGAAAGCGTGATCGGTGAAAAGATTGAAGACGTGCTTCCGAAAGGCCCCGGCGAGGAGTTAATGCGGAAATTGATGTATGACGTCAGGCTTCTTTTGCAGGACCATGAGATCAACCAGGTGCGCGTGGATCTCGGCGAGAATCCCGCGAACATGATTTGGCTTTGGGGTCAGGGAAAGAAACCGGTCCTGAAACCTTTCCGTGAATATTTTGACATCTCCGGCGGCGCGATGGTTGCCGCGCGCGAATATGCCAAGGGCATGGGACGAGTGGCGGGACTCACGGTGATGGAGGTCAAGGCGGAGGGCGAAGAGCCTTCGGCTTTTTATGACAAGATCTCCAAAGTGGTGATCGACGCGCTCGAGGAAAAAGATTTTGTTTGCCTCCATCTCCACACCCCCGAGGAAGCGGCGCGGACGGGAGAGGTCAAGCATAAAGTTTCGGCGATCGAAGGGATCGATTTTTTTGTTCTCTCAAAGATCCGAAAATATCTGGAGCGCTCCAAAGATTCTCGCTTGCTTGTCACGCCGGGTCACGCGACGCTCTGGAAAATGAAAGAGATCGTTCGTGATAGCGTCCCGTTCGCCGTGACCGGCAAGAACATCATGGCCGATGAGATCGAGCGGTTCTCAGAGATTGCCGCCAAGACCTCGGAGCTGAAATTTATCAAAACCACGGAACTGATGCCATTCTTCATGACCAAGGGGTCATGAAGCAAATAACCAAATCCCAAGATGCAATAACCAAGTAATGACCAAATACTAATTCCCAAAGAACAAAACGACGTTTTTTGGTGTTTGTATCTTGGTGATTGGAATTTGTTTGGTCCTTGTATCTCGGTGGTTGTAATTTGGAGTTTTTAAAAATGTCCCTGATCGTACAGAAATACGGCGGCTCCTCGGTCGCCAACGCGGAAAAAATCTTAAGAGTCGCAGAACGTGTGATCAAAACCAAGCAGGCAGGGAATAAGGTTGTCGTGGTTGTTTCCGCCATGGGTGATATGACCGACGACCTCATCACGCTCGCGGATCAGATCAATAAAGATCCCAAAGAACGCGAAATGGATATGCTTCTCTCCACGGGAGAACAGGTCTCGATCGCGCTTTTGGCGATGGCGGTCCAAAAATTGGGACATGAGGCGGTTTCCTTTACGGGTTCGCAGGTGGGGATCATCACGGATGAATTCCACAGCAAAGCCCGCATCCAGAATATCAGCGCGGACCGTATCAAGAAGGCCCTGGTCGACGGGAAGATTGTGATCGTGGCAGGATTCCAGGGACAGACGCCCTCCGGTGAGATTACAACGCTCGGACGCGGCGGTTCCGACCTGACGGCCGTGGCGCTTGCGGTCGCTCTTAAGGCAAAACATTGTGAGATCTATACAGACGTGGACGGGATCTACACCGCGGATCCGCGCGTGATCACGGAAGCAAAAAAGATGGATCGGGTCACCTACGACGAAATTCTTGAGCTCGCGGCGCTCGGGGCCAAGGTCATGGATGCGCGCTCGATCGAAGTCGGAAAAAAATTTAACATGCCGATCTGGGTTTGTAATTCCCAGAACGACCACAAAGGAACTCTTATCACGAAGGAGAATAAAGCCATGGAAGAAGTCGTTGTGAGCGGTGTCGCGTTAGCGGAAGATGAAGCCAAGATTACTTTGTTTCGCGTCTCGGACCGTCCGGGCGTGGCGGCCAAGGTATTCCAGACCCTGGCGGACGCGAATGTGAACGTGGATATGATTATCCAAAACAAAACCCAGACGAATTCGACCGATATTTCGTTTACCGTTTTCAAAAATGAGCTCGTGAAGGCCATGAAGGTCGTGAAAGCGGCAATGAAAAAGGTCGGCGCCACGAATGTTACTTGCGATGAAAATATCGCGAAGGTGAGCGTCGTCGGGATCGGCATGCGCTCGCATTCGGGGATTGCGTCCAAGATGTTCTCGACCCTGGCCAAGAACAAGATCAATATCGACATGATCTCCACTTCCGAGATCAAGATCTCGGTTGTGGTCGCCGGCGACAAAGGCAAACTCGCCGCCCGCGCAATTCATCAGGCGTTTGGATTAGGAAAAAAATAGTAACAGGGACAGGTCTTTGCCTGCGAAAGCAGACCTGTCCCTATGTTTCCCCCGCCGCTTTCGCGGGAATGACAGTGAACGATTGGACCATTATGAAAAATAAAAAGATCCTCTTTTACGACACAACGCTAAGAGACGGCTCGCAGGCCGAGGGGATCAGTCTGTCTTCACATGACAAGGTGCTGATCGCGAAAAGATTGGATCAGTTCGGGATTCACTACATCGAAGGCGGGTGGCCGGGTTCGAACCCCAAGGACATGGAATTTTTTCACCAAATCAAGAAATCCGGGATCAAGCACTCGAAGATCGCGGCGTTCGGCTCGACGCGCCGCGCTCACATGAAAGTAAAGAACGACGCGCAGGTGAAGGCCCTGCTGGACGCGGGGACCAAGGTCGTCACGATTTTCGGGAAATCCTGGGACTTTCACGTGACGGAAGTCTTCAAGACGACGCTTAAAGAAAACCTCCTCATGATCTATGAAACGGTCGCTTATCTTAAAGATAAGAAGATCGAAGTGATCTATGACGCCGAACATTTTTTTGACGGCTTTAAAGCAAATCCGGAATACGCTCTCAAAACGCTCCAGCAGGCCGCGAAAGCGGGCGCCAATAATCTCACGCTCTGCGACACGAACGGCGGGAGTTTGCCGCATGAGGTTCGTCACGCGATCCTGAAGGTGAAGCGTTCCGTGAAAACGCCGCTCGGGATCCATTGCCATAACGATGCCGAACTCGCGGTCGCGAATTCCGTCCAGGCCGTGGGTGAGGGCTGTATGCTCGTGCAAGGAACGATTAATGGCTACGGGGAACGCTGCGGGAACGCAAACCTCGTGAGTGTGATCCCGGACCTTCAGTTCAAGATGGGTTTTCCGTGTTTTTCTCCGAAAAAACTGAAAGAACTTACCGCGCTTTCGCATTACGTGGCCGAGATCTGCAATATGCAGCTTGCGAACAACCAGCCGTTCACGGGGCGGTCCGCCTTTGCGCATAAAGGCGGCGTGCACATCAATGCCATGGAGAAGAATGCGAAGACTTATGAGCACGTCGAGCCCAAGGCGGTCGGAAATTACCGAAGGTATCTTGTCTCCGAACTCGGCGGGAAGACTAATATCATGATCAAGGCCAAGGAACTCGAACTCCATTTCCAGAAGGATTCGCCGGAGTCCAAGAAGATCCTGACCGAGATCCAGCGCCTGGAGCATGAGGGCTACCAGTTCGAGGCCGCGGAAGCGAGTTTCGAGCTTCTGGTGCAAAAACTTCTCGGAAAGTTCAAACCGTTCTTTGAGACCGGGGCTGTTTCCGTACGCACCGAAGAGATCGGTGCCGGGGTGCCGCGTTCGATCGCGGATGTGCAGGTGACGGCTAAAGGCGTCGAGCATTGTGAATCTGCGGAAGGGGACGGCCCGGTGAACGCGCTTGATTCTGCGCTTCGCAAGGCGCTCGGCCGCTCATTTCCTTCCATCGCCGAGATCCGTCTAACGGATTATAAAGTGCGCGTCGTTAATTCCGAAGCCGGCACGGCCGCCAAGGTGCGCGTCTTCACCGAATTTCAGGATAAGCAGAAATCCTGGACCACGGTCGGTGTTCACGAGAACATTATCGAAGCTAGCTGGAAAGCCCTCGTTGAAGCCATCGAATATAAACTGCATAAGGGATAGTGATGCGTACGGTGTACGGCGTACGGCGAAAAAACGCTGACTCCGTACGCGATACGCCTTACGCCGTACGCTCATGGAATTAGACAAACAATACAACTCCAAAGAAGTTGAGACGAAGTGGTACCGCCTCTGGGAAGAGAAGGGCTATTTCCGCCCCGCGAGTGACTTCGTCACTCAGACTACAGACCACAGACAACAGACTACCGCAAAAACAAAAAAAAAACCTGCGGTCTGCAGTCTGCAGTCTGCAGTCCGTCCTTACGTCATCGTCATCCCTCCCCCCAACGTCACCGGCATCCTGCATATGGGCCATGCGCTGAATAGCAGTATTCAGGATATTCTCATTCGCTGGAACCGCATGAAGGGCCACGACACGCTCTGGGTGCCGGGCGTGGATCACGCCGGGATTGCGACGCAGAATGTGGTCGAGAAAAAACTCGCCAAGGAAAAGAAAACGCGCTGGGATCTCGGCCGGGAAAAATTTCTCGAAGAGGTCTGGAAATGGAAAAATGAGAATGGCTCCACCATCACGCGCCAGCTCCGGCGGCTTGGGGCCTCCTGCGACTGGACGCGCGAGCGGGTTACCATGGACGAAGGACTTTCCAAGGCGGTGCGCGAAGCGTTCGTCACGCTTTATGAGCGCGGGCTTATTTATCGCGGGAATTACATTATCAATTGGTGTCCGCGCTGCCAGACCGCGCTTTCCGACGAAGAAGCGGCTCACAAGGACGTGCAGGGCGGTCTTTATCACATCAAGTATCTCATCGTAGGGGAAAGGTGCCAGGCACCTTTCTCGGAAATAAAGGTGCCTGGCACCTTTAATCAACTGGGTATCGACCATATCGTGGTCGCGACGACCCGGCCCGAAACCATGCTCGGCGATACGGCCGTGGCCGTGCATCCGGATGATCCGCGCTACAAGCATCTCGTCGGGAAAAAAGTTATTCTTCCTTTGTTGAACCGCGAGATCCCGGTGATCGCGGATGAGTTCGTGGACCCGGAATTCGGGACCGGGATCGTGAAGGTCACGCCCGCGCACGACCCGAACGATTTCGCGATGGGGCACCGGCACAAGCTCGAGCAGATCAATGTGATGACGCCGGACGGCAAAATCAATGAGCACGGCGGTGCCTATAAAGGTATGGACCGCTTTGAAGCACGCAAAAAGATTCTTCAAGACCTGGAAGAGCAGGGGCTTTTCGTCCGTCGTGATTCGCATTTGCACGCGGTCGGGCACTGTTACCGGTGTGACACCATGGTGGAGCCTTATCTTTCGAAGCAATGGTTTGTCAAAATGAAACCCCTTGCCGAAAAAGCGTTGAAAGCACACCGTGAAGGGAAAACAAAATTTTATCCGGACCGGTGGACGAAAGTTTATACAAATTGGCTTGAGGGCATCCGCGACTGGTGCATCTCACGCCAGATCTGGTGGGGGCATCAAGTGCCGGTGTGGTACTGCAAAAAATGCAGTACGGAGTACGGCGAAAGGCGTACGGCGGCCGAAGATCAAGACGCCGTACACTGTACGCCGTACGCGGGGATCATTGTTTCCCGCATCGACATCACTCAGTGTCCCCACTGCGGTTCCAAGGACATCAAACGCGATCCCGACGTTCTCGACACTTGGTTTTCTAGCTGGCTTTGGCCGTTTTCGACGCTCGGCTGGCCTGAAAAAACAGAAGATCTCAAGAAATTTTATCCCACCTCGGACCTTGTAACCGCTCCGGAGATCATTTTCTTCTGGGTGGCGCGCATGATCATGGCGGGCCTTGAATTCATAGGGGAGGTCCCGTTCACGCGCATCAACATCCACGGCACGGTTCGTGCGCAAACCGGGCTCAAGATGTCGAAATCACTCGGGAATGCGATCGATCCGCTGGAGGTGATCGAGGAGATGGGGGCGGATGCGCTCCGCTACAGTTTGGTGATGCTCTCCGCGCAGGATCTTTATCTCTGTCGGGAGAAATTTGAAGTCGGCCGTAATTTCGCGAACAAGGTTTGGAATGCCTGCCGATTCGTGATGATGCAGCTCGAAGGATTTAACGAGGCGTCGACGGATCCGGCACAGTTCAAGGAGATCGAACTCTCCCTTCCGAGTTGTTGGATCCTCTCGCGCCTTGAGGAAAAAACGGCAACGATCGAAAAGCACCTTTCCCAATTCGGCCTGGCCCAGGCCGCGACCGAGCTTTATCACTTTGTGTGGGATGATTTCTGCGACTGGTATATCGAGCTCGCCAAGCCGATGGTTTTGTCCCAGGACCCGGCCTTAAAGCTCCAGACGCAGAAAGTCCTTTTCTTCGTCTGCGAGCGGATGCTCCGGCTTCTGCATCCTTTCATGCCTTTTATTACTGAAGAGATCTGGCAGAAAATAAGGGGTCAGGCACCTTTTTCGCAGAAAAAGGTGCCTGACCCCCTTTCGATCATGCTCGCGGCTTGGCCGTACGAAGAAAAAAAGAAATTCCACGATGCGGAAGCGCAGAAAGCCATCAGTCTTTTGCAGGACGCGGTGGGAGGAATTCGCGATCTCCGGGTCCGTTTCAAGATCGCGCCCACAGACAAGCTCAAGGCCGTGATCTCCTGCAAAGAGCAGAAGACGCGGGAGATTCTCCAGCAGTTTGAGAGGGAAGTGAAAGTGCTCGCACGGCTTGAAACGCTTGATTGCGTCAAGGAATTCAAAAAACAGGGCGCCATGGTCGCGAACTCGTTTGCGGATTTTGATGTTTTTATTTCCCTGGAGGGGATCCTCGATCTCGAAGAAGAGAAGAAAAGGCTCCAGAAAAAGATCCAGGAGACCGAACAATGGATAGAGCAGATCCGTAAAAAAGTTGAGAACCCTTCTTTCGTCAAAAAAGCGCCGAAAGAGATCCTTGAAAAAGAAAAAGAAAAACTGAATGATGCGAAAAGCCTTCTCGTATCCCACAAAACCCAGCTCGCCGGCCTTTAGTCGCAGGCACGGCGCCTACGGCCATCCGCTCCCCGTCTCCCAGCGGACCCTCAACTTCCTCAAGGAAGCCCTGCGGGAGGATATCGGGGCCGGAGACATTACGGCCAACCTGCTGATCTCATCCCGCGCGAAGGGGACTGCACGAGTCATTGCGAAGGAAAAAGGTATTTTTTGCGGCGAGCGACTCGTGATGGAACTTTTCAAGATCATAGACCCGAAAGTGAAGCTCGAATTTTTGGTCCATAACGGCGGCAAACTCCAGCCGGGGAAGACTGTTTTCAAAATGCACGGGAATATCCGGTCGATCCTCAAGGTCGAACGGACCTTGCTTAATTTTATCAGCCAGCTTTCCGGAATCTCTACCAAAACGCGCCAGTTCGTGGAAAAAATAAAAAAGTATCCGGTGCTTCTCCTCCACACGCGCAAGACCACCCCGCTTTGGCGTGAACTGGAAAAGGTGGCCGTCGAGGTCGGCGGGGGCCGAAGGCATCGTCCCGGTCTTGATGCATACATTCTTGTAAAAGAGAACCACCGGTCCCACGGGGATCTTTTGAAACTTAAACGGCATCCGCGTGATTTTGAGATCGAAGCGCGCGACCTCGAGGAATTGCATGAGGCGATTCGTTTGCGCCCCAAGGTTATCCTCCTCGATAACTTTACACCCAAGAAGATCAAGCGTATGGTGGAGATCGTTCGCAGAGAAGCTCCGGGCGTCATCCTCGAGGCCTCGGGCGGTATCACGCTCGAGAACATCCGCCAGTTCGCCGCCGCGGGTGTCGACACCATCTCCGTCGGCGCCCTGACCCATTCCGTCAAGGCCGTTGATTTCTCACTATTGATCGATTGAACAACCCCACAAAGACCCGGTCTTTAAAATTGTAAGACCGGGTCTTAAAAACGGTTATAATTTCCCCATGACCGACTTCAAACTTGTTTCTTCCATGAAACCGTGCGGAGACCAGCCTCAGGCGATCAAGCAGCTTGTGGAAGGGTTCCGGGCGGGGAAAAAAGAGCAGGTTTTGAAGGGCGTGACGGGCTCCGGCAAGACATTCACGATGGCGCATGTGATCGCCCAGCTGGGTAAACCCGTGCTTTTGATTTCTCACAATAAGACCCTCGCGGCACAGCTCTATTCCGAGCTCAAGGAATTCTTCCCGGAAAATGCCGTCGAATATTTTGTATCCTATTACGATTATTACCAGCCCGAGGCGTATATTCCGCATACAGACATCTACATCGAAAAAGACGCCTCGATCAACGAGGACCTCGATCGCTTGCGCCTCTCTGCCACCAGCTCCATCCTCTCGCGCAAGGATTGCATTATCGTCTCAAGCGTTTCCTGTATTTACGGTCTTGGCGCGCCGGAGGATTGGCAGGGACTTCTTGTCACGGTTACGAAGGGGGAGTCTGCAAACCGCGACAAATTCCTCTCGAGCCTGATCAGTCTTCAGTATGAAAGAGTAGACACCGAACTCCGGCGCGGGACATTCCGCGTGCGCGGCGGCAGGATCGATCTTCTTCCTTCGTACGGACAAAATCCTTACCGGATTGATTTCGGTCCCAATACCAATCAATCGGAGCGAAGCGGAGATTGGGGTCGTCCAAACTATCGTCATGGAAAAGAAATGAAAAGTTTGGACGGGCCTGAAACCCTTGAACGGATCACGCTCCTCGACCCTGTGAAACTAATCGCCATTCGTGAGATCGAAAAGCTCGCGATTTATCCGGCCAAGCATTTCGTGACGCCGGGTGACCGCCTTGAAGCTGCGATCGTATCGATCGAACAGGAAATGAAAGAACACGTCAAAAAGCTTATGGCGGAAGGCAAAGACCTCGAAGCTAAGCGTCTGGAATCACGTACGCAATATGACCTTGAGATGCTCAGGGAAGTCGGCTACTGCTCCGGCGTCGAGAATTATTCGCGCCATCTCTCCGGCCGTGCTCCGGGCTCCACGCCTTACACGCTGATCGATTATTTCCCCAAGGATTTCCTCGTCATTATCGATGAATCACACCAGAGCGTGCCGCAGATCCGCGGAATGTTTAACGGCGACGCTTCGCGCAAAAAAGTCCTGGTCGAGCACGGGTTCCGTTTGCCGTCCGCGCTCGACAATCGGCCGCTC
>CAYMER010000027.1:0-2732 GCA_964389345.1 uncultured bacterium
AGTTCAGACGTGTGCTCTTCCGATCTGATGAGTCGATCATGTCGCATTTGAAGAAAGCCTATAATTTGATGATCGGGGAGCGCACGGCCGAAGAAATTAAGATCCGTATCGGTTCCGCGTACCCGCTCGAAGAAGAAACGACCTTGGACGTCAAAGGACGCGATGTCCTCGCCGGATTGCCGAAAACGATCAGCGTTACGAGCGAAGAGATCCGGGAAGCTCTCTCTGAGCCGCTTTCCACTATTCTCGAAGCCGTTCGTATTGCGCTGGAGCGGACACCGCCGGAATTATCTGCGGATCTGATCGATCGGGGTTTGGTCTTAGCAGGAGGCGGATCGCTTTTAAGAGGATTTGATAAGTTGATCAGCGAAGAAACAGGGCTTCCTGTTCACATCGCGGATGATCCTCTTACCGCCGTGGCGCTTGGTACGGGTCGTTATTTAAGCGATTTCCACCTTCTGAAGCGTTTGTCGGTGAACAGCAACGCTACCCGGGAATACTAAAGAATCTTTCTGTTTTAGCGCCCCTCCGAAAGCGGCCTCCTGGCATCTGAAGCAGTCGTCTTTTTCAGGATTTTGTCTTTTTTATCGCTTATCGGAGATTTTGTCCCCATGCGGCGCTGGCGTTCGTATTACTTTCTTGCGGTTCCCGTCATTCTTCTCATTGTTTTTTTTCAATTTCCCCGTTTGAACAAGTCCGTCCATTCTGTTTTCTCCACCCTTGCCCGGCCCGCGTTTGTGCTCGGAAGCAGTCTTCGAGAAGGCTTTTACACGGTTCGCTATCAATCCGGAAATTTTTTGGACGCAGTCGGTAAACAGAAGGAATACCTCGCGCGCATTCAGGAGCTTGAGGGCCAGTTGATCCGTTTCCGTGAAATGGACCGTGAGAACCAGCGCCTGAAGAAACTGCTCAATTTCAGTCTGCCGCTTGCTACGCGCACCATCGGCACCCGAGTGATCGGGGAGGATGTGACGCCCTGGAAAAAAGTTGTTCTTCTGGATAAAGGGAGCCGCCACAATCTCAAGAAGGACATGGCGGTGGTGGTACCGGAAGGGTTAGTGGGACGGATCCTGGAAGTCGAGCCCTACACGGCTCATGCGATCCTTTTACCGGACCCGGATTCCCGCGTGAGCGCGCTGACCGCGACCAGTCGTGCTCAGGGGATCATCGCCGGGACCGGGACGGACAAGTTGCAGATGAAGTATCTGGCTCTGGACGCCGAGGTTGCAATTGGGGAGGATGTCACCACGTCCGGTATCGGGAGTATTTTCCCCAAAGGTCTCCAGATCGGGAAAATTGAATCCATCGAGCGGGATAGTGACGGACTGCATCTGCTCGCTCTCGTCCAACCTTCCGTGTCATTCTCCAGGCTTGAGGAAGTGCTATGCCGCGCCTCGTCTCCGCAAAAGTAATTTTTTATCTTCTCTTGCTTGCGGTCCTGGACGGCTCTGTGATGCCGGCCTTTCAGATCCACTCCGTCTATCCAAGCTTTCTTTACCTTTTCATTTGCTACGCTGCTTTTGAATGGGGGTCCCCTAAGACCGTTTATATTGCGTTCTGGGCCGGGCTTTTGCGGGACCTTTTGGGGGGCGGATTGATCGGGCTCGATGCAACTCTCTTGGTCGCTTTAGCTCTGGCGCTTGATTTTTTAGTCCAAAAAATGGAACGCCAGTTGCCGGGGATCTATTTCATCGTTACGTTCCTTTTTGTTTTTTGTGCGGGAGCCTTAAGACTTCTGGTGAGCTATGCGGGCGAATTGCCGCCGTCTCTCGTCGGGGGGTATTTTGGAATGATCGCGATGACAGCGCTTTACACGAGTGCGCTCTTGCCCCTGTTTAATTTTCTAACGAGCCGGTGGTTGGGTTATTCCTCCACACGACAATACGAGCTTTTTCACTGATGTTCACCCGGTTCCATTTTTTTCAGGCGTTTGTTTTTATCCTCATGATCCTTCTGGGGTTGGGACTCTTCCAGACTCAGGTCGTGCGCGGGTCTTACTACTACGAGCTTAGCAAGCGTAACCGCATTCGTCTTATCCCTCTCGAGGCTCCGCGCGGCCGCGTGTTCGATCAGAGGGAGCGGCTACTGGCCGCGAATCGTCCTTCCTACAACGTTATTGCGATCCCGGAAGATGTCACGCCTGAAGTCTATCCAAGACTTGCAAAATTATTGGGGGCTCCGGAAAAAGAAGTCCGCAGGCGCATGAGCGCGGGGCGGGAGTATCCGTTTGCGCCGGCGGTGATCCTAGAAGACATTCCTCAAGAACTTGCGTTTCGTATCGAAGAGCGGCGGCCTGAACTTCCGGGCGTGAGCGTTCGCGTCGAAGGAATCCGTTATTATCCTTATGGCGAAACTGCTTCGCATGTTATCGGCTACATCGGGACGGTCAACGTCCGCGAAAGTGAGGTGATGGATCGCGACCGGTTTGGAGCGAATTCCAAGATCGGGCGGGCCGGTATTGAAAAGGCGTTTGACGATTCTTTGCGCGGGTGGCGGGGCGGGCAGCAGATCGAAGTGGACGCCCGCGGCCAAATGGTCCAGGTTCTTTCAGACCGTAAGCCTGAGCCGGGGTCCGATATCACGCTCACGCTGGATCTCGAATTCCAGAAGAAGATCATGGAACTCATCAAGGGTCTGCACGCAAGTATTGCCGTGCTGGCCCTTCAGACGGACGGGCTTCTAGCGATGGCGAGGGCCCCGGCCTATGACCCGAATATCTTTGTCTCCCCGGC
>CAYMER010000028.1:0-7734 GCA_964389345.1 uncultured bacterium
CATAACATTTGGCCGGCCCCTGAATCTTCATGCGCCGGGCGATCCACTGATCCGTGAAATTCGGGACCGCGCTTGTAAACATTCTCGCTCCCAGGATCGCGCTGGGGTTTCTGGCAAATCTTTCTTTGAACCGGCCTAGGCTGTGAACGCCTCCTTTGCTTGAGCTGACGGAAAGCGCAATGTTGTAAGGATCTACAGCTGTGATATCGAATTTGGCATCGGCAACGGCCTGCTCTGCGGCCGCTACAGCATATTGGATAAAGGGATCGAGAAGATGCGTCTTGCAAGCGCGAGCGTTAAAGTTTTTAAGAGAGAAAACGGGCGGGAATTTATATCCTTCTGTCTCGTAATAGTCGGCCGGATCTTTCCCGGAAACGCCTGCTTTGAGGTTCTCCCGGAACTCCGCAAGTGTGTTCCCGATGGGAGACAACACTCCAATCCCTGTAACTACCACGCGTCGTTTTATCATAGTGAGGGGGTATTATAAGGGGGACAGGCATCTTTTTCACAGAAAAAGAAGCTTGCCCCTCTTCCGTCCTCATTAGAATGGGCGAGATTCAAAATTAAAAACTTGCCCCGTCACCTGGCGCATCCGGTCGGAGGAAAGATAAATGAGAAATTCCGCGACTTCTTCGGGGTCGGAAAAGGTTTTGAGCGGGCTTTCCTCGAGATTTTTTCCCAGACTCTCTGCGGAAACGCTTTCGGTTATGGAAGATTGCATGAAGCCGGGATTCACGGCATTCACAAGAATTTTTTTCCGCCCGAGCTCTTTGGCAAGTGTTTTGGTCATTGCGATCAGACCGCCTTTTGAGGCGGCGTAATTGGCTGCGCCCGCAAGCCCGCTTAAACCCGCACGGCTCACAAGCATAAAGACCTTGGCGGAAATAAAGGTGCCAGGCACCTTTTCAGGGAAAAGGTGCCTGGCACCTTTATTCAAAAAAAGCGACAGGAGTTTTTGGGTAAGATAAAACGGCGCCTTAAGATTGACCTTGAGGACATCGTCCCATTCTTTTTCGGACATCTTTTCGATGAATGCGTCCGCGGTTGCGGCGGCGTTGTGAATGAGAACGTCCAGCCCTTCGGCCTTTTTTTTGAATGCGTCGGCAAAAGATTCGATGGCTGCAGTGTCCGCGAGATCCAGAGGAAACCCCTGCGCGCCGGTTTGCTCAAGCTCTTTGGAAATCTTGCTGTTTTTAAAATAAGTAAAAAAAACGCTCGCACCGTGCCCGGCGGCCTTCCGGACAAACGCCTGTCCGAGCAAGCTTGTGCCACCGGTAATAAGAATTGTTTTATCTTTAAGGGAAAGTTCCAAGGCTAGACATTCTGCCCGCAGCCGAACGAGCGATCGCCGTGTTCGCTGATGGCTTCCAGGGAGAACCCGGAGCGCTGGAGCATTTCGAGATCTTCCCCGAGAGGATTTCCTGCCGTGGTGAGATAGCCGCCGACCACAAAACCGTTCGCTCCGCCGCGAAGAGCTTTTTCCTGAAAATAAACGCCTAGATTCAACTCACGGCCCCCGGCAAGTTTGATGTTGGCTTTGGGATGAATAAAACGGAAGATTGCGACCATCTTCACAGCTTCCGCAGGATCGATGGCGGGCCGTCCCTCAAGCGGTGTCCCGGGCCGAGGGTTCAGAATGTTGATCGGCAGGCAGTGAAGGTCGTAGGCCTTGAGCTCAAACGCGAGACGAATCCGGTCTTCTGAAGTCTCCCCCATCCCAAAAATACCGCCCGAGCACACCTCGACGCCGTTTTCTTTCAGATTTTTTAGCGTCTCCATCCGCTCGTCGTAGGTGTGCGTGGAAACGATCTCGGGATAGAATTCGCGCGAACATTGAAGGTTATGATTGAAGCGCCGCATCCCGGCCGCGCGAAGCTCCCGGATTTGCTGCGCCGTCAGATTCCCAAGCGACCCGTCCAATCGGAGATTCGTTTTCTCGCTCAATAAACGGAACGTCACCAAAACCTGCTCAAACTCGTCCGCATTCAGGGTCTCCCCGCTTGTGACCACGCAGAAGCTTTGGATGCCGTTGGCTTCGCTTTTCTTTGCTTCCTCCAGGATCTCTTCCGGGCTCAGAAGAGGATAACGTTTCACGCTCGTTTTGTAGTGGGAGGATTGAGAACAAAAACCACAATCCTCAGAACAAAGATAGCTTTTGGCGTTGACGAGGGCGCAGAGGTCGGGTTGGGAAGACTGGTGCTTGGTTGTGATCTCGTGGGCAGAGTTTAAAAGAAGGTCAAGCGTTACGGAGTCTTTGATCGAGCTGAGACGAAGCGCTTCGTTCGGGGTGATCTGCCCTCCCGCGAGGACCCGGTCCTTGAGTTCTTGTATAAAGGCTTTCATTGGAGATGATGTCTGGCCACCGCCTGAGGCGGGAAAAGCGCTTAGGCCTGAGCGAAAACTTCGCGGGCCACAATGCCCACCACGCCAAGCGCCACAGCATTCTCACCGAAAGCGGACGGGATGATCTTGACCTGTGTCGCGGACTCTTCCACGGACCATTCTTTGACCGAGTTTTTGATCGCGTCGAGAAGCGGTGAACCGCAATCCTCGATGCCGCCGCCGATCACAACCACTTCAGGGTTGAGAAGGTTCACGATGAATGCGATCTTCTTGCCAAGGTCTTGTCCGGCTTGCTCCGCCACTTTGATCGCCAGGGCGTCTTTTTCCCGAACGGCTTTGACGATCTCTTTGAAAGTTATTTTCGAAAGATCGCCTTTGACCAGATCTTTCAAGACCGAGGGCTCGCCCTTTTCGATCTGTTCGCGAGCGTGGCGAACCATGCCAATATCCATTTCCCACCGACCCAGCTGGGTCGCGATTTTGAAAGAATAGTCCTTACTTGCGTGCGCGCTCGTGATCCCGAGCTCTCCCGCAGCGCCGTTGGCCCCCCGGTAGATCTCCTCGTTGATCAGGATGCCGCAACCCACGCCCGAGAACATATAGACCATGTTCCGCACATCGCGATCAAGCCCGAGCCATTTTTCCCCGAGCACGGCTGCGTTGGCGTCATTTTCCACGATCGTAGGAATGTTGAGCCGCTTTTCAAAAGTATCCTTGATCGAGGAACAAACTGAAATATCTTTGTCGCCAAGGCTTTGTGGCCAGCGGATTGTTCGTCCGCGCTCGTCGATGATTCCGGGAATGCCGACCCCAAGACCGACGATCTTGGATTTGTCGACCTCGGCTTTTTCAATGATCTCCGCCGCGAGGTCCACCATCTGAAGAATGACCTTTTCGGAATTCTCCGGGGCTCTTTCGCGCTTGATCTCACTGATCACGTTGATCTCGAGATCCACCAGCACAGCGACCATGCTCATCATATTAAGCCCGACGCCCACAATGTAGCCGGCCTTGGGATTAAGCTCCACCAGCACGGGCTTGCGCCCACCGGTGGACTCATCCATCTCGCCTTCTATCACAAGACCTTTTTTGATGTAGTGGCTCACGTAGTTTGAAACCGTAACAATGTTCAACTCGGTAAGTTTTGAAATGTCGGTCCGGGAGATCGGCCCGTTCTTTCGAATGGCCTCGAGAATGCCTAGGTTCTTTCTTTCCTTGTCGGTTAGGGTGCGGTCTTTGAGCATTTGTTTGATAATCATGGGATGGAGGCTCCTTTCAAAAATGATCTTTGTTGTAACTTGTTCTTTTGCCGCTATATAAGTGCCACATGTGTCGCTCATTTTAACTCTACGATATGCTTTTTCAAAGCATTAATTGAGTGGCTTTTTGCGAGATTTCATCTTTTCGCCATGGAAAACTGCAACTCTTTTTCAGGCAAGCGTTTAGAGCGCTCTCATTTTTTGAAGAAATCTTCCTCTCCCAACAATTCCTTCGTTTTTTTCCCGACAGGATCTTTATAAAAATATTCCTGGATCACTCCTTTTTTCAGATAGTTCGCGATCGGAATAAGAACCATCCCCTGATCCAGGGCTAAATATTGGGTGTTCACCTTCTTCTTCGGGAAAGTGATCGAATCGTAAAAGCCATATTCTCCATAAAGGTTGAACGTAAGAAGCTTTCGAATGTTCTTAATCGCGTCCTTGGGCAAAGCGTCCAGCGCCAGAAAGCTCGCATGAGGAGTGATCACACCCCGGTCCGGATAGCCTTTGACGCCCAATCGCTTGATCCCGTACTCCCCGTACATCCAGCGTCGTCCATCGGCGGTCGCGGAGGGCGAGATCCCCCAAACAGGATATTTTTTTTCATTTAAAGCGTAATCCCGGTGAATCTCGGTCACAATCTTGTCATTCATTCCGAGTCCTTTGGGGCCGAATTTTTGTTCGTGGAGCACCATCGTCGGCATTAGAAATTCAAAAAGGGAGCCTCCCCAGCTTGGCACGAACTTTTTCTTTCCATCCTCATAGTAGCCTTGGAAATAACTGACCTTGCCGCGCTCGACCATCTTCCCTTTCGGTTTTTGCGTCTGCCATTCCCACGCGTCCGGCGCCGTGCGATAAAGATACCACCAGTGCTCCTGGGAAATATCTCCTTTGCCGATTGCGTAGAGGCTCATCGCGCGCGCCTCGGTCACAAGCATTCCGTAGTGATACGGGGTGAGGCTCTGGCGGTCCACATCGTAACCAAGAGCGAGGTGGTTGGTGTCGGGATCCAGGAATTCCTGAAAATGAAACCGGTCCAGAAGGACCGTGGCTTCCTCGGCGATCTGTCCTGGAAAAGCCTGGCGAACCACTACCAACGCGATGGCAAGCCACCCGTTGTCCACGCTTGAAGCGAATTGTCGGCTCACCCCGAGCTGGGTCGTCTCATAAAAATTGAAGAAAAAACCTTTCCACGTGTCCATTTTCTTTAGTGTTTTCAGGGTGTTCTGAACACGCCTGGCCGCCGCCTCCGGGGTGATGATCTCCAGCTCTCTCGCGGCGACGGTCCCCATAAGATCCAGGGCGATATTGGTGGGAGAGGTGTACGCGGCTGCGAGCGGGAAATCCCCGACCTTAAAATGATCTGAGAGAAGATGATTTCTTTTGTCGGTAGCGTTTTCAAAATACCGCCAGGTATCTTGGGCGATTTTGAGGAGCAGTTCCTTGTCGCTTCTTGTCGCCAAGAGTTCCTGGCGCCGGGGCTCGTCCATAATGGCCTTTGGAAACCCGACAAAGTTGTCCTCCACGCTTTCAAACCCGACCTCCGGATGTCCCCAGAAAGCAATCTCATCCAGACCTACTTTCCCCGCCAAGTTCCGGTCCCGGGCGAACGCACTAAAGGAAAGGGCTTTCAGCTGATCAAGATCGACCCCCATAAAAACGTTTGTCGGTAAAACCACGTCCCGCCAGCCTTCCTTTTCAAAACAAGCGTCTGTAATGTCCCGCTCGACAGTCTTGCCCGCCCAATCCGTCAGAGCGATGCGCAGGCGCCCTTTAAACGGCGCCGAAGAATCTGTTTTACACTTGAGCGCAAGGTAGTGAGCCGCGCTCATATCCAGCCTTTCGAGTGAGGTCCTGAAGGTCGCCTTTTCTTTTCTCTTGAGATTGACCCTCGCCCATAAAGAAGCTCCGGCTTTGGCTCCGCGCGCGTCTTCTTCTTTCATATCCAACCGGATCTTTTTTTCTTCTCCTTTGTCCACGGTCCAGGCTCCCCCCAGACTGTTCTTGAGCTCCGGCGCGTTGAAATCGTCCACCACCTTGAATTGCGTTGAAGTTCGAAGAGGCTTGCCGGCGGGAACGATATTGTAGACTTTCCCGATATCAAGCGGCGTTTCCCCGTTTGCGGGACCGATCTGTTGGACAAAGGTTTCCCCGTTTTTTTGTTTTTGGGGTTTGTCGGCCGCAAGACCCGCCGGAAGGAACGCTCCGAGAAAGCACGCGGCCACAAGAAACAAAAAAGCGCTTTCCAAGGATTGTTTTACTCTTGGGAAACGCTGTTTTTGAAGGGTCATTTTTTCGTTTATCCGAGCGTCACTTCAACCCGGTGGATTCTTCCATCCCGGAGATCCGGGATGAGATTTTCTTTTTGCTTTTTTCCATCCACCACGACAGTCTGGACCCCTTGCCCTGTTTGATTGGGATTTTTAACGTCGATCAAATAGGTGCTTCCGCGGAAAAGCCTTTTCATTTTGAATCCCGGCCACTTTTTCGGGATCACGGGATCCACGACGAGTCCCTTTGCCGTCGGTCGAATGCCCAGGATCCAGTTCATGGCCACCACCTCGTACCACGCTGCGGAACCCGTGTACCAGGTCCAGCCGCCACGGCCGTTGTTAGGCGAGTCCGGCCCGTCCACATTTCCGGACGTTACATAAGGTTCGCTGTAATAAATATCCGGCTCCAAGCCGCGGATCGCGGGGTTGAAACTTTTGTAGACTTGATGCGCCCGCTCCCCATCACGCATCATCGCCTCGGCCTGGACCGCCCAGGTGCCGGCGTGCGTGTAAAGCCCTCCGTTCTCGCGAACCGAGGGAGCGTAGCGTGTGATGTAGCCGATCGTTGCGTCGGTTACGTTGTAGCCCGGCGTTAAAAGAAGCGGCCCGTATTTTTTGTAAAGCATTTTTTCGGCCGAATCCATCGCGATCCGAGCGCGCTTTGGGTCGGCCACGCCGGTAATTACGGCCCATGTTTGACAATTAAGGAAAATCTTTCCTGTCTCGCACTTTTTGCTGCCAAGCGGCCGGCCATCGTCGCGCGTGGCGCCCAAATACCATTCCCCGTCCCACCCTTCTGCGTTGAGCGCTTTTTTCATCGCTTCCGCACGACGGAGATATTCCACCGCTTTCGTCTTGTCGCCGCGTTCCGTCATGATCGGCGCAATACGGTTCAGGATGCCGTAGAGAAAATGCCCAAGCCAAATCGATTCGCCCTTCCACTTGGTGCCAACATGACTTAGGCCGTCGTTCCAATCGCATTCTCCAATGAGCGGCAATCCACGCGGAGAAAACCGCGAGAGGACTTTGTCGATCGCACGAAGCATGTGCTCGTAAAGTGTTCCCGAACTAACTTCTTTGGTCTTGGGGTCAGGTAGGAATTTTACGACCGCGATCAGGATCGCCTCGTCCGCGGTTTCGTCCAGGTAATTCAGCGTGATAAAATCAAGCCACAGCAGATCGTCGGAGCAATGCGTGACGGCGCCGATATTCGTCCCGTGGTGCCACCAGTGGTAGACCGTTCCGTCCGGAAATTGCTGCTCGGCGTGGAGAAGGATCTGTTTTCTTGCGAGTTCAGGCCGTGTCGCGAAAAAGATCTGGCAATCCTGGAGCTGGTCGCGGAACCCGTAGCCGCCGCTTGACTGGTAGTAAGCACACTTGGCCCAGATGCGCGCGGAGATCGCCTGGTATTTCATCCAGGTGTTCGTCATGAAATTGAGTGCCTCGTCCGGCGTCTCGACTTCGGAAGCGTGGATAAAAGAATCCCAAAGAGCCTTGACCCTAAGAAGCTCCTGGTCCGCAGCCCTGGGGTTGGAATATTTCTGCATGATTCGCTCGGCCTCTTCCCTGCTGCGCGTGGAACCGAGTGTAAAAATCACGGTCTTGGCTTCTTTGGGCCCAATCTCAACGTCCACCTGGAGGCTCGCCGACGCATCACCCCATTTTCCTTCTGAGTCGCGGCACTTCCCTTCCACCACCGCCGCCGGCGCGTGGATCTCGCCGTAACGACCCAAAAAAGATTCTTTATCGCCGTCATACGCTACGGGCTTCGGGCTGGCCGAGTGAAATCCCTGAAGCGGTTTTTCGGTCATCCCGGTCGAGATAAATCCCGGCACAAGCGGCGCTCGCTTGATGCCGTG
>CAYMER010000029.1:0-2612 GCA_964389345.1 uncultured bacterium
CCTTTGACCAAGTCCGATGACTTTCCAAGCTCGTTGAGGTGCTTTATTCCGCTGATTATTTTCTCGAACGCGCCGGCTTGTCCGCGGATCTTGTCATGGGTCTCGGCCCTCGCTCCGTCCACGGAAATGGTCAGGATATCGAGCCTTGATTCGATCAGTCTCTTTGCCATGCTTTCACTGATCAACGTCCCGTTCGTGGTCAGGATCACTCGCAGGCCGAGATCTTTCGCGTGTTTTATGATATCAAAACAAATATCCCTCAACAGAGGTTCGCCGCCGCACAAATTGACTTCCTGGATCCCCCATTGACGGCACTGGTCCATCACGGATTTAATCTCTCCAAGGGTCAATTCGTCCGTTTTCTCAGCATTTTCCCACACATCACACATCTTGCATCGGAGGTTGCACCGGCTAGTCAGAGATATCTGCAGGGTGTCCGGCGACACCAAAGGATAGCCGATCTTACGGGACAACCAGAACCCAAAATCTCTCGTTAAATCATTTGCTCGGCTCACTGTTCATTCTTTTCTTTTTAAAGGTCAAAGCTCTCTACGTTAACTGATGAAGAACTCCTGAAAAACCGACGCCCATTCCGAAAAGTCATCCCTGTAGGAACACGCTTGCAGGCAAGGAACTTTGCATTTCTTGATAAGCTTCCGTCGGATCCGCGCGTCCTTCGAAAACCACAGCTCCCTAAGAGTGCTTTTTTTGACATCTCCAAAAGAGGCATCATATTTCTCGTTGGGAGGTATGCAAAAATATATCCTATGATCCTGAGTGACCTGCAAACGGTTATAGCCCGCATAACAAGGCCTTTCGATCCCCTTGAAATTCCTTTTGAAATATTTCCGGATAAGTTTTAGATGCTTGATATCGTTCGTAATGAAATGAAAATTGTCCCTAGAGGACTGCTTATAGGTTATTAATCCCTCTATAGCCCTATCAAGGGCTTTGAAACGCTCCGGTGGCACGAGCAGATCTGAATTGAAGTTTCTGCTGCTTTGGTCCGTGTTATTCACAACAACCGGCTGGAAGCTTAAATGGCTTACGCGGAGTCGGCGGCACATGTGAACGATCTCCATCAATTCTTCCAGGTTGGCATTCATGATGGTGGTTGTCACTCTAATATCTAGATCGAATTCCTTTTTCCTGTCCTTCAGGTCATTGATTTTTTCGATGTTTTCGATCACTCGTCTTAACATCCCGGATCCGCGTATTTTATCAAAACCGCTCTCCGTAGCAGCGTCCAAGGAAATACCCAGGTTGTTAATCCCGGCCTCGGAACATTCTGAAATATTCTCCTCACTTAGAAGGGTCCCGTTGGTAATGACAATTGGGTTGACCCCCTGTGCGCGGGCTTCTTTTGCAAACCAGAATATATTCTGGCTCGCAAAGGGTTCGCCTCCGATCAGGAGAATGCTTTTTACCCCCAGCTCCTTTGTCTCACGGATAATTTTTTTAAATGTTTCGGGATCGATCTCGGTGGGCCGGCCTCGCTCTAGAAGAAAATCCCTTTGCTCGCCCATGCTGCACATCGAACATTTGAGATTGCATAGAAATGTAAAATTAACTTGAACGATATCTGGAGGGACCAGGGGATAGTCGATCTTACGGGAAAGCCAGAACAGGAAGTTCCGGACGCTCAGATCTTTAAATTCTCCCCACTTCAAAGGTCACAAAAGCACGGCAAAAGGCATGGCCAGGGACACTTCCTGGCCCGCTCGTGGGCCGCGATCCTCTTTTTACTCATTAAGACATCTTTTAACGACTGCCTTTGGGAATCCCCGTAAATGGAAAAACAGGTCGCGTACTCTCCTTTATTTGAGATCAAAACGGTCTCGAAGGCGGAAACACATTGAGCATCCCGTGACGATAAGGTTCCCTCGTAATATTTTTCGATCAACGAGAGATTCTCGGCTGAATTTTTTATGAACTCCGTCTGGCCATTTTTAAGCTCGATCAATTGCTTCAATGTCTTTCTCAAAACAGGCCCTCTTTCTTCGGAAATCCAATATTTCGATTTTTTCCGCTCTGCCATTTGAAGGTTATTGGGAAGTAGCGCCTGAAACTGCAATGAATTCGCCCCGAGAGACTTGACAAACTCGGCCAACGCGCACAGTTCTTCCAAATTCTGATCCAAAATGATGCAGATCACGTTGAAGTTGATATTGGGATGATCCTTTTTAAGGCCTGAGAGCAGGAGCAGGCTTTCTTTCGTCTTTTGCCACGCATCTGAAGAATTTCTGATCTCATTATGGAGAGACGCTGAAAGAGAATCGAGCGAAACAACCAGGGAAACGGTGCGGTCAAGCACATAGGGCTTCAACCTCTCAAAGTAATTTTTGATGATGATCCCGTTGCTAAGAACCCCCAGATCCTTGACCCCAAGACTTCTCGCGTGATCGAAAAGATCAAAAATGTCCTTACGCAACAAAACTTCTCCGCCCGAAAGAGCGATCTCTTTCACCCCCAGCCCTCGAGCCTCTGTCAGCAATTTCTTTATCGAGGCAGTGCTGATATCTTCTCCCACAGCCGCGGTCTTCCAGATATCACAAATTCTGCATTGAAGATTGCAAGCGTGGGTTAGATCCAGAATAAGCAATCGCGGCACG
>CAYMER010000030.1:0-4280 GCA_964389345.1 uncultured bacterium
TGGCCCATTATGCTCAAGGCGATGTGTGTCGAAATGCCAAAAACCGTGCTCGTACACGGGTGGTGGAAAATAGGCGAAGCCAAGATCTCGAAGTCGCTCGGGAATTCTGTCAATCCGATCGAGATCGTTAAAAAATACAGCGTGGATGCCCTCCGTTACTTTCTGTTGAGTGAAGCCTCCTTTGGTCTGGACGGGACCTACTCGGAGGATCTTTTGGCGGAGCGTTACTCAAGCGACCTTGCCAACGGTCTGGGGAATCTTTGGCACCGACTGGCCGCCATGATCGAAAAGTATTTTGAAGGAAAAATTCCGCAGCCTTCTCCCGACGCCCTGAGGGCGCCGCTTGTGCAAAGCACATGGAAGCTGTGGGACGAGGTCCGCGAACGGATGGTTGCGTTTGATATGAGGGAATCCCTTGCGAAGATTTGGGCCGTGATCACTGCGGCCAATCAATTCGTTGAGGAGAAAAAGCCCTGGGCGCTCGCCAAGGATCCGGCAAAGAAACAGGAACTTGCCGATGTGCTTTATGCCCTGGCGGAGTGTCTGGCGCATCTTGGGATTTTGTTGCAGGCTTTTATTCCTGAAACAGCGCGGAAGATTCTTGAGCGACTCAAAGTTTCTGGGCATCAAAGTGTCAGGACTTCGCAGGATTACATGAAGCCGTTTCTGGTTTCGGATATTGCCATAGAAAAAGGAGAGCCGCTTTTTCCGCGCCTTGACGAGAAGACGTCATGAATCTGACGGCCACTCACATCCATCTGCATTTTTCCCAATATGGTGCCGACAGAGGCGAGGTGATCCGGCGCGCGATCCAAGGCGGCGTTCGCCGTTTTCTGAACATTGGAACCGATCTTGAAGATTCCCGGAAGGCCGTCGCGATCACCGACATATATCCGGAAGTCTATGCCGCAGTCGGCTACCATCCTCATGAGACAAAAACAGCCAATCCGGAAGATTTTGCCGAACTCGAAAAACTTTTAGCGCATCCCAAAGTGGTCGCAATCGGAGAAGTGGGGCTTGATTATTTTCATGACCATTCACCGCGCGATGTTCAACAGAAGCTTCTCGGGACCTTCCTGGAGTGGTATCAAAAACATCAGAAACCTATTATCATTCATTGTCGCGATGCCTATGAGGACTTGTTGCGTATCCTGAAAGAAAGATCCTTGGCGCCTTTGCGGGGCGTTCTGCATTGTTTTTCTTCTAATGCTGAGATGATGAAGAAATTCACAGACTTGGGTTTTTATGTTGCGTTCGGCGGGGCCTTGACGTATAAAAAAAATGGTGTTCTTCGTGAGGCCTGCGCGCTTTGCCCGAAAGATCGCTTGCTTCTTGAGACCGACGGGCCGTATCTCGCGCCTCAATCAAAACGGGGGAAGCGCAACGAGCCGCTTTACATGATCGAAACGGCAGAATGTGCCGCGGGGCTCCATGGTATGAGCGTGGAGGAAATCGCGGCCCTGACCACCGCCAATGCGCAGAGGCTTTTTAATTTTCCGTCCAACTGATTTTATGGAGGTCTTATGAAAAACTTAAAAGTTCCTTTTTCTCCGATTCGGTTTTCGAATGACACGCTTTATCTCTTGGATCAGCGGAAACTGCCTGCCCGAGAGATTTGGGTCCCATGTCGGAGTTCTCGGGCGGTTTGGAAGGCGATACGTCATATGATCGTGCGGGGGGCGCCGGCGATCGGCATTGCGGCGGGCTATGGGCTTTATCTCGGGATTCATTCCTTCCGCGGAACGCCGAAGGCATTTCAAACGAAGCTTTTCAAAGAAGCCCGTTATCTCGATTCTTCGCGGCCGACCGCGCGTAATCTTGCCTACGCGCTTGAGCGGATTCTGAACAAAGTGGCCTTGCATCGCGCCAAGCACGTGGAACATTTGAAAAAGATGATTCTTGAGGAAGCCCGGCAGATCCATGAGGATGACATCCTGATTTGCCGCAGTATCGGGAAGTACGGTTCGAAACTTTTTAAAGCAGGTTCCCGTATTCTTACGCATTGCAACGCCGGGGGATTGGCGACTTCTGGCTACGGAACGGCGCTTGCGGTTTTTTATGCGATGAAAGAAAAAAAGATCCCATTCTTTGTCTACGCGGACGAGACACGGCCGCTTTTGCAGGGTGCGCGTCTTACGGCTTGGGAACTTCACAAAAGCAAGATCCCCTCGACCTTGATCTGCGACAATATGGCCGCGAGCCTTATGCGGGCCGGGAAGATCGACGGCGTTGTGGTGGGCGCCGATCGCATTGCCATGAATGGCGACACGGCCAATAAGATCGGTACTTACGGTGTGGCGGTGCTGGCTCATGCCCACAAGATCCCGTTCTATATCGCGGCTCCCAGCACGACGTTTGACCTCAAGGCGAAGACGGGGAAGGACATTCCGATCGAAGAACGGCCGCATCATGAGGTCTCTCATATGCACGGCAAGCGGCTCGCCCCCAAGGGGATGAAGATCTTTAATCCCGCGTTCGATGTAACGCCGCATCAATATATTTCCGGCATCATCACCGAAGCCGGAGTTTTAAGGATGCCTTTTAACCGTTCGATTCAAAAGATAAAGAAGCTTCTCAAGAAAGTCTGATGAACGAGTTCTCATTTATAAACTATCTGAAGAAAAAGATCCCAGGGTCGGGGCGGGTGTCGGTCGGTATCGGGGATGACGCGGCGGTGCTGAGCGTCGCCAAGGGCAAACAGCTTGTCGTTTCGACAGATGTGATCGTGGAGGACGTGGATTTTAGGATAAAAAAAGGTGCCAGGCACCATTTCGGGGAAAAGGTGCCTGGCACCTTTTTGAGTTCTAAAAGGATCGGCCGGAAGGCTTTGGCGATCAATCTGAGCGATCTCGCAGCCATGGGGGCAAAGCCTGTCGCTTTTGTGGCCACAATCGGAAAGCCCGCCCGTATTACCACAGAATGGTTGAAGCGTTTTTATAACGGACTTTTGGCATTGGCGAAGCAATACGACGTTGCGTGCATCGGTGGTGACTTTTCGAGATCCAAGGAATTCTTTGCGAGTGTGACGATCTTTGGAGAAGCATCTCCCGGCCAAATTGTCCAACGGGGCGGGGCCAAGGAGGGGGATTGGATCGGTGTGACGGGGAAGTTGGGCGGTTCTTTGCTCCGGCACCACTATGATTTTGTGCCGCGGATCAAAGAGGGCAATTTCCTCGCCGGCGAGGATTTCGTGAATTCCATGATCGATATTTCAGATGGGCTCGTCCAGGACTTGTCGCATATTTTGAAGGCCTCCAAAGTGGGCGCCGTCCTCGATGTCGAAAAGATTCCGGTCTCATCTGATGCGAAGAAAATGGCAAAAGGGAATTGTTGTAACGCATTGAGGCAGGCGCTCTCCGACGGCGAGGATTTCGAGCTTTTATTTACGGTCTTGCCCCGGAAAAAAATGATGCTTGAGAAGGCCTGGAAGAAGAAGTTTCCACGGGTTCCCATAACGTGGATCGGGAAGATCGAAGGGGAGGTGTCCCGGATCGCTTGGCGCTGGAAAAGAAAGCGAGTCCCATCGCCAAAACTTGTTCAGAAGGGCTTTTCGCATTTTTAGAGGTGTCAAATAAAGGTGCCAGGCACCTTTATTCAAGGGCCGAGGATGACAGCCAGAGAGTTCGTGATCCATGAAAACAAAAGAAACGGTTATCACAAATTCCGCTCAGGAAACGATCGGATTCGCAAAGGAGTTCGCTGCGGGACTTAAACCCGGCACGGTCCTTTGCCTGGAAGGGCAGCTCGGGAGCGGGAAGACGACGTTTATCAAAGGACTCGCGGAGGGTCTTGGGCTCAAGCATCCGGAACAAGTAAAAAGCCCGACATTCGTCTTGATGCATATCTACAAAGCCAAGACGCCGCTTTACCACTTTGACTGCTATCGTTTGGATTCTCTGGAGGAATTGGAAAATATCGGTTTTGTCGATTTTGTGAATGATCCGCAGGCTATCTCCTGTGTCGAATGGGCCGAAAAAGCGGGCGAACTTATTCCGTCCCACGCCCGTCATATCCATTTCGCCATTCTCAGCGCTACCCAGCGCCGCATTTCTATTTCCTAATACTTTCTTCGCCGCAGCCTTTTCGGATGGCTTCGGCCTACAAAAATGTTTATAACTCAAATCATTATTGACAAATATACAAATTAATGATAACTTTTCCTAAGGAAAATTCAATGAGCGAAAAATCATAAACTTATCACAAATTGTAATAAGTCCGAAAAGTGGCAGTGGGATTTTTCTCCGATTTCTGCGAGGCGGATAGCATGTATGATTAAAAGC